>DMHJ01000039.1:0-1773 GCA_003449495.1 Clostridiales bacterium UBA8153 | reverse complement strand
TCCCGGGCCAACTCCAGGGAGAAGGAATCCGCCCGCAAAGAGGGTAGGGAAACGCCCACCCGGCAGGCCCGCCCCTCTTCCGCCAGACTGCGGGTCAGAGGACCGATGCCGGTATAATCGGCAGTGGAAAGGGACACCAGGGATAGCTCATCGTAGCCGGTATTTGCCAACAAGCTGCGGGACCAGTCGCGGATCTTTCCGGCCGACCTTTCCCGCACGGGCCGGTAGACCATGCCGGCTTGACAGAACCGGCACCCCCGGGAGCACCCCCGAAACACTTCCACCATCGCCCGGTCGTGAATGACATCCAGGGCCGGCACCACCGGGTGCAGCGGGTAGTCCAGCGAGTCCAAGTCGCCGATGACTCGCCGCACCACTTGTTGGGGGAAGTCCGGGCTTGCAGGGGCAATCTCCCGTACCCGGCCGTCTGGATGGTAGCCGACCACGTATCCCGACGGCACGTACACCCCGGGGATGGCGGCCAGGCGCAGGAGCAGGCGGCGGCGCCACCCCGGTTGGCCCCGGCCGCCGGCCAGCTCGCGGTAGGCATCGACGAGCTCGTGGACGACCTCTTCCCCTTCACCCAAGACGATGACATCGAAGATGCCGGCCAATGGCTCAGGGTTGAACGCGCCGGGCCCGCCGGCGACCACCAGCGGATCCGTCTCGGTCCGCTCCTGCGCCAAAAGGGGAATCCGGCCCAGTTCCAGCATGGCCAAAATGTTGGTGTAGGTCAGCTCATACTGAAGGGTGAAGCCGACCATGTCAAACCGGTACAGGGGCTCCTTGCTTTCCAGGGCATACAGGGGCAACCCGGCGTCCTTCAGCGCCGCTTCCATATCTACCCAGGGCGCGAAGACCCGCTCGCACCAGACGTCGGGACGACGGTTGAGTTCATGATACAGGATCTTCGACCCCAGGTGGGACATACCCACCTCATAGACGTCGGGGAAAGCCAGGACGAAGCGGACGTCTACACCGGCCGCTTTCTTGATGACCTCGTTACATTCACCTCCGGTGTAGCGACCGGGTTTGACTACCCGGCGCAACAGGCGTCTGAGTTCTTCTGTGGTCATGACGTTCCTTCCGCCCTGGATACTGGATGAGGCTACGGCCCTCCATTCTATTATACCTCCCAAGACCACCAATGACAAAGTGTGGGTCTAGAAGCATGCCGGCCATCCGGCCGTCTCCCTCAAGGCAGCGGCAGGCCTACAGGCCAGCTGAGGGTCTGGGAGCCGTGCCCCGGCAGTAGGCGTCAAGGACCCTCGTTTCCTTGACGTTGCCAACCGGATTCCGTTCCGCGCCGATCACTTCAAAGACATAAAAGCGCCCGGGCACCAGCACCTACAGGGCTTCGCCCACCGTGGTGCCTCCCTCGACCACCAGGTAATCCACCTTCCGGGGCCGCCGCCCCGGCCGCCTGCTGCGCCAGAGGCTCTGCCGCACCGTATCGAATGCCACTTCCCGCAGCTGCCGGCCGGATTCCGCCCACACACACGCAGCGATGATGGGCACGGCGGGCCACAATTGCCCGGCGCCCAGGGCCAGACCGGTGAAAAGGACGAGTAGCCCCGCTACGGCCCGTCCCACCCCGGCCACGCACCGGGTAGCGCGACGGCAGCCTAAGCGCTGGGCCAAGAAGCCCCGGACTGCCCGCCCGCCGTCCAGCGGCAGGGCCGGGGGCAAGTTGAACCAGGCCAGGTTGAAGTCTACCAGGAGACGAAGCCTGCCCGCGTCCGCCCCCATCCAGCGGGACGCTGTTAACGCCAG
>DMHJ01000037.1:9368-9751 GCA_003449495.1 Clostridiales bacterium UBA8153 | reverse complement strand
CACCGGCGGTAGCCAGGGCGCCGCCAGCATCGTGCGGGCCACCGTGTCCCTGGTCGCCGGCCGGCGCCTGCCTCCGGGCACGGTGGTGTTGTTCGCCAGCGGTTCCCGCTACTACGATGCGGCTGTGACCGGTCTCAAGGCGGCGGGTATCGAGGCGGGCATCAGTGGCGATGTTATACTGCGGCACTACTGGCATGACCTGCATCTGGCTATGGTCGCCGCGGACTTGGCGGTATGCCGGGCGGGGGCCATGACCGTGTCCGAACTGGCAGCCTGCGGCCTGCCCGCGGTGCTGGTGCCCTCTCCTCACGTCGCCCACAACGAGCAGGAACACAACGCCAGGGTACTGGTGGAGGCGGCGGCCGGAGTGATGGTTACCGAGG
>DMHJ01000037.1:8896-9049 GCA_003449495.1 Clostridiales bacterium UBA8153 | reverse complement strand
TGACGACGTGACGGATAAGGTGGGCCGGGTGGCGGTGGACTTACTGCACGCGCCCGCCCGGCTGGCCGCCATGAGAGAGCGCTGCCAGGATCTGGGCAGGCCCGGGGCTTCTGACCACATCGCCCGCCTCTTGGCGGAGGTGGCCCGGAAGCG
>DMHJ01000037.1:8316-8556 GCA_003449495.1 Clostridiales bacterium UBA8153 | reverse complement strand
TAGCCACCGGCGGGTTGGCCGGGGCCCGGTCTTGGCGGTCGACCCGGACCAGCCCGGACCTGCGCCGGGGCTGGAGCATGTGCTGGCGGCGGAAACCTAATGGGCGAATCGGCGTCTATGCTTGCGATGGAGGCAAAGGGATTGCAGCACGTTCATTTCGTGGCGGTCGGGGGAGCGGGCATGAGCGGCATTGCCCAAATCCTGCTGGCCCAGGGCTACCGGGTTTCCGGTTCCGATGCC
>DMHJ01000037.1:7860-7989 GCA_003449495.1 Clostridiales bacterium UBA8153 | reverse complement strand
CGGGTTTCCGGTTCCGATGCCAGCCACTCCCGGTGGACCGCACGGTTGGAGGAGCTGGGGGCCCAGGTGTACCTGGGTCACCGGGCGGAACATGTGAACGGTGCCGACCTGGTGGTGGTTTCCTCGGCC
>DMHJ01000037.1:7381-7519 GCA_003449495.1 Clostridiales bacterium UBA8153 | reverse complement strand
TCGGCACCGCCAACGCGGAAGTACGGGCCGCCCGCGACCGTGGCATCCCGGTGGTGCACCGCGGCGACATGCTGGCCCGCCTCATGGCGGAAAAAATTGGGATCGGGGTGGCGGGGGCCCACGGCAAGACCACCACCA
>DMHJ01000037.1:0-7063 GCA_003449495.1 Clostridiales bacterium UBA8153 | reverse complement strand
CCCACGGCAAGACCACCACCACCGCCATGATCGCCATGGTCCTGGAAGAATGCGGCTACCACCCCACGGTCCTCGTCGGTGGCGAGGTCATCGACCTGCCCGGCAATGCCAAGCTGGGCCGGGGGGAGTACTTGGTGGCGGAGACCGACGAAAGCGACGGGTCATTTCTCAAGCTCAAGCCGTCTATTGCCGTGGTCACCAACATCGATGACGATCACCTGGATCACTATGGCACCCTGGCCTCCATCCGGGAAGCCTTCGCCCAGTACCTGGACGGCGTACCGCCTGACGGCCATTGCGTCCTGTGTGCTGACGACGAACACCTGCGGCAGCTGGCCGCGGGCCGCCGGTGGCCGGTAACCTGGTACAGCCTGCATCATCCGGCCCACTGGCAGGCCGGCGACGTGCGCCAGGCCGGGTGGCGCCTGAGCTTTTCCGCCTACCGGGACGGCCGGTGGGTGGGAGATGTAGAGCTGGGCGTCATCGGGGAACACAATGTGGCCAATGCCTTGGCCGCCCTGGCCGTGGCCGAGGCGGTGGGCATCCCGTCCACCCGGGCGGCGGAGGCGTTGGCTCGTTTCCGGGGAGTGTCCCGGCGCATGGAGCGCGTGGGTCAAGCCCGGGGAATCTGGGTGGTGGACGACTTCGCCCACCATCCCACCGAAGTCCGGGCCAGCCTGGACACGGTGGCCCGGACTACGACCGGGAGAGTCATCTGCATTTTCCAGCCTCACCGTTACTCCCGTACCCGGCAGCTTTTCCACGACTTCGGGAAGGCGTTTCGCGCGGCCCATCACGTCTTGTTAGCCGACATCTACGCCGGCCCGGGGGAGTTGCCGGAGCCGGGCATCGATGCCGGGCTGATCGCCCGGGCCCTGGAAGCCGGCGGCAAGGCCGTCACTTGGCTCCCGGACCGGACCGCGCTGGTGGAAGCGGCGTGCCGCATGGCTCATCCCGGGGATGTGATCATGACCGTGGGAGCCGGGGATGTGGGGCTCTTGGGGCAGGAGCTGCTGGAGCGCTTGGCCCGGTAACCAGGCGGGCACCCGGTACGTAGCATGAACGAAACATCGGGGCCAAGCACCGGGGCGCCGGGCCGGAGGTAGAAAGTCTATGCGATACGTGATACAGGGAAGGCGGCGACTCGAGGGCCAAGTCCGCGTGAGCGGTGCCAAAAACGCCGTGCTGCCGGTAATGGCCGCCACGGTACTGGCCCGTAGACCCTGCCTGCTCCAGGATGCCCCTGACCTCCGGGACGTAGCCGTCATGTCAGAGATCCTCCGCGGTTTGGGGGCCCGGGTGCGCTGGGTGGAGTACGGGGGCCGCCGGGCCTTGGAGGTGGACCCATCCGCCATCTCCGTCACGGAAGTGCCCGACCAACTCATGCAACAGATGCGGTCTTCCATCTTCCTCATGGGTCCCATCCTGGGCCGCCTGGGCCGGGTGCGAATCTCTCACCCGGGTGGGTGCGCCATCGGACCGCGGCCCATCGACCTGCACCTTCGGGGTCTAGAAGCCTTGGGGGCTACCATCCGCGAACGATACGGGTACATTCATGCCGAGGCCAACCGCCTCAGGGGGCGCGAGGTACACCTGGACTTCCCCAGCGTGGGCGCGACGGAGAACGTGATGATGGCGGCGGTACTGGCCGATGGCGTCACCATCATCCGTAACGCCGCCAAAGAGCCGGAGATCATCGACCTGCAGAACTTCTTGAACGGCATGGGTGCGCGCGTCAAGGGCGCCGGGTTGGATGCCATTAGGATCGAAGGCGTAGAGCACCTGGAGGGCGCCGAGCATGCCGTCAGCCCGGACCGCATTGAGACGGGCACCTTCATGGCGACAGCGGCCTTGGTGGGGGGAGAGATCCGCATTGATAACTGCATTCCCGAGCACTTGGACGCAGTCATTGCCAAGCTGCGCGAGTGCGGGGTGACCATACGGGAGGAGGTGGGGAGGCTGCAGGTGACCGGTTCCGGTCGCCCGTTGCCCGTGGACGTAAAGACGCTGCCCTACCCGGGGTTTCCCACCGACATGCAGCCTCAGTTCATGGTGCTCGCGTGTTGCGCCCGGGGGACCAGCGTGATCACGGAGACCATCTTCGAGAACCGCTTCAAGCACGTGGAGGAACTGTGCCGCATGGGCGCCCAGATCAAAACCGAGGGCCGGTCGGCCATCGTGCGGGGCGTGGAGTGCCTGTCGGGTGCCGCCGTCGAAGCGACGGACCTGCGCAACGGAGCCGCCCTGGTCATGGCCGGGCTGGCTGCCGAGGGGACCACGGTGGTGAGCGGGGTCACCCACATTGACCGGGGCTACGAGAAGCTGGAGCTCAAGCTGGCCCAGCTAGGGGCGGACATCCGCCGGGAGTAGCCCGCGGTACCCGTCGTTGCCGCGCCCAGCTTCTGCACCGGCTACCGGTATGTTATGATCAGCTGCGGAGTACTCACGAGGTGATAGGGTGCGGCGCCGGGCGATGATAAAGCTGCTATTACTGGCCTTGTGCCTGGGTGCCGGAGGTTTTGCCTTTCTCCATTCCCCCGGCTTCTACATCGTAGCCGTGGAGGTCCTGGGTAACCGCCGGGTGAGTGTTGAGGAGATCGTGGGACGCTCGGGCCTGGTGCCGGGAGTTCACCTGTTGGCCGCCCTGGATGATGCCATTGTCAGGTCGATCCTGGAGAATCCTTGGCTGGAGCGGGTGGAGGTCCGGCCCGCCTACCCGGGGCGGGTGGTAATCACCGTGCGGGAACGGGAGCCGGCTGCGGTGTTGGCCACCCCGGACGGCTTCTGGATGGTCGATACCGGCGGTTTCCTGCTGGCCCAGGAGAAGGCCCCCAGTGGAGAGCTGATGGTCATCACCGGCATACTCGAAGGAGGCTGGGCCACCCGTAGCCGCCCGCCTTCGGTCGATCTGGTCATGGCCCTGCAGGTGGTGTCTGCTTTGGGCGTGTGGCCGCTGCAGCCCCCAGCTCAAGAGGTGGCCATCAGCGAGGGTGAGGTGGAGTTGTTCCTCAGCGGCGGGATCAGGGTGCTGCTGGGCAGTCCCGGGGCCCAGCTGGGGCAGTCCCTCAACGTGTTGGCCGCAGTACTGGCGGGTCTGGGCGGGGAAATCTCCCGGGTTAGCGTCATTGACCTCCGTTTCAGCCGTCCCGTCATTCGCTAGGAGGGGGGTGGGTGCGTGCGACAGAGAAGTGGTCAGGTCATGCTGGTGGTCATATTTGCGGTTCTGGGGTTCATGGTGACCACCCAGATCCGTAACCAGCAGCGGCTGGTCGGTATGCTTCCTCTCCGCCGGGCGGACGAGCTCACGGCCTTGCTTAGAGCCGCCGAGGCCGAGCGCGATCTGTTGCGTTACGAGCTGGCGAGCCTGCGGGTGCGCCTGGAAGAGGTAGCTGCCAGTGAGAGCGCCGCCATCGCCGCGCTCAACCGCGAGCTGGCGAGCCTCCGCCTGCTGTCCGGGGTGTCGGCGGTCCGCGGGCCGGGGATCTTGGTGACCATGCACGATTCGCAGCGGCCCCGCACCCGGCAGCAGGATCCCAACGTCTTCTTGATTCACGATGACGACCTGCTCAAAGTGGTCAACGAGTTGCGCGCCGCCGGGGCCGAAGCCATCTCCATCAACGGGCAACGGCTCACCGCTCTGAGCGAGATCCGTTGCGTCGGGCCCACCATCTCCATCAACAGCGTACGGGTGGCTCCCCCCATCGTTATCGCGGCCGTCGGGGATGCCCAGACCATGGAGGGCGCCCTGAAGATGCGGGGCGGGGTGGTGGACCAGCTGAGTCTCTGGGGCATTGAGGTCACCATGACCCGGGAAAGGGAGCTCTTGGTGCCGGCCTACGACCGGGTGCTGAGCTGGAAGCATGCCCGGCCGGCGGAAGTGAGGGGAACGCCTTGATCGCCCTGGCCGTGATGGGCCTCAGCATCGGCGCTATCATTGGATGGAACTTGCCCTTGAGGATCCCGGCCGTCCATGCGCGCTATCTAGCTATTGCCGTACTGGCGGGCCTGGACTCGGTATTCGGGGGGATGCGCGCGGAAATCGAGGGCAGGTTCGACGGGGTGGTGTTCGGTAGCGGGTTCTTCTTCAACATGCTCCTGGCGGCCGGCCTCACCTACGTGGGCGACCGCTTAGGGGTGGAGCTGTACCTGGCCGTGGTGGTGGCGCTGGGCGTGCGCATGTTCCAGAATGTAGGAGCGGCCCGGCGCCTGTGGTTAAGCCAATACCGGCAAAAGAGGTAACCGGGACGGTGCGTGGAATGCCTTGCAAAACGGGGAGGTGACGCCGTGGCCCGTCGCGAGTACGCAGCCAGCCTGGATGTGGGTACCAGCAAAGTGGCGATGGTCATCGGCGTGCCGACCCACGATGGCGGGGTAGACATTATCGGTGTCGGTACCAGCCCGGCCGCGGGCATGCGCCGGGGGGTAGTGGTAGACATCGATGCTACCGTGCAGGCCATCACCGGAGCCTGTGAGAAGGCTGAGCGTATGGCCGGGGTGAAGGTCAAATCCGTCTACGTGGGCGCGGGCGGCCCGCACATGACTACCACCAACAACCGGGGCATGGTGGCCGTGTCCCGGGCGGACCGGGAGATCACCGAGGATGACGTGAATCGGGTCATGGAAGCTGCCCGGGTGCTGAACGTCCCCACCGACCGGGAGATCGTCCATATCCTGCCGCGCCAGTTTATCGTGGACGGCTACGACGGGGTCAAGGATCCCGTGGGGATGGTGGGCGTCAGGCTGGAAGTGGAAGCCCTGATCGTTACCGGCGCCGCCGCTTCGCTCCAGAACCTCTTGCGCTGCGTATACCGGGCCGGGCTGCAAGTGGACGAGCTGGTGCTGTCCTCGTTGGCGGCGGGAGAGGCCGTGCTGCATCCCGCCGAGCGGGAACTCGGCGTCATGCTGGTGGATATGGGCGCCGGCACCACCCAGGTGGCCCTCTACGCGCAGGGCTCTCTGTGGCAGGCCGCGGTGGTCCCCCTGGGCGGTGGGCACATCACCAACGACATCGCCGTGGGCTTGAGGACGCCCGTGCACCAAGCCGAGGCCATCAAGGTCGCCAACGGGCGGGCCCAGGGGAGTGCCGGCGATGACGACGTCTTGCTGGGCGTGCCGGGCACCGCCGGGGGTAGCCAGCGGCAAGTGTCCCGGCGGACGCTCAACACCATTATTGAGGCCAGGGCCCAGGAGATCATGGAGCTGGTGGCCCAGCAGCTCAGATCCCTGGGCTACCCCCAGGCGCTGCCGGCGGGAGCGGTACTCACCGGCGGTAGTTCCGTGCTGACCGGTATGGTGGAGCTGGCCGAAGCGTGTCTGGAGATGCCTGCGCGTACCGGGTTCCCGGTGCTTTCCGGGGGGTTGGACGATATTGCGCGCGACCCGGCCCTTGCCACCGGCGTGGGACTGGTCATGCGGGCGCTACAGCAGCGGGGTCCGGACGCCTCCGGGCCGTGGGACCGGGGAAGGCCAGGCTCGCTGTGGGCGAGGCTGGTCGGTTGGGTGCGGGACCTCACATAAAGGTGGAGGCGGCCGGGTTGCGCGCGGGGCCGCTAACCCGTCCGGGCGGAAGTCCCGGGCATTAGGTCTCCCTTAGCGGGTCTGTCTTTAGGGCAGGCCAATCAGCTTTGAAAGGAGTGCAACCCTGGTCAGGGGGAGCCGGCTGTACCGGCAGAAACCGGCAGCTGCTTGGAACCAGGGGACCTCGCATGGTTGAATTCGACCTCGGTGAGGAACGGTTTGCCACCTTGAAGGTAGTGGGCGTAGGCGGTTGCGGCTGCAACACCGTCAGCCGGCTGATCGGCGCCGGCCTGCGCGGCGTGGACTTTGTGGCCATCAACACCGATGCCCAAGACCTGCTCAGGTGCGACGCCATCAGCAGGCTGCAGATCGGGGCCACGGTAACCCGGGGTCTCGGGGCCGGAGCCGACCCGGAGCTGGGGCAGAAGGCGGCCCTGGAGAGCCGGGAGCTCATCGAGAACGCGCTGAACGGGGCCAATATGGTATTCATCACCGCCGGCATGGGGGGTGGGACTGGCACGGGAGCATCGCCCATTGTGGCCGAGGTAGCCCGGGCCAGCGGGGCCCTTACGGTCGGGGTAGTCACCCGCCCGTTTGCCTTCGAGGGGAGGCGACGGATGCACGTGGCCGAGCAGGGCATCGTGGCGCTGCGGGAAAAGCTGGACACTCTCATTACCATACATAACGACCGGCTGCTCAAGGTGGCGGAAAAGACCACTTCCGCGGTGCAGGCATTCCAGATGGCCGACGCCGTGCTGCGCCAGGGCGTCCAAGGCATCTCGGATCTGATCACCGTGCCCGGCCTCGTCAACCTGGATTTTGCCGATGTCCGCACGGTCATGGCCGACGCCGGCACGGCGCTGATGGGCATCGGGACGGCCAAGGGGGAAGACCGGGCGGTCAACGCCGCCCGCCAGGCCATCGCCAGTCCCCTGCTGGAGACCTCCATCGAGGGAGCCCGGGGCATTCTCCTCAGCATCGCGGGCGGACCGGACCTGGGGCTCTTTGAGATCAACGACGCCGCCGAGATCATCACCCAGGCCGCCGATGCCGATGCCAACGTCATCTTCGGTGCCGTCATCGACGATGCCCTGGGCGATGAGGTCAAGATCACCGTGATCGCCACCGGGTTCGATTCCCGCGCGACCAAGCAACCGCAAACCTTTCTGCCCAAGGGCCTGGACTTGGAAATCAAGAATGCCCCCGACGGCGATCTGAGCATCCCGACTTTTCTCCGCACAGCACCCCGCAAGCCGGGCAAATAGTAGAAGGAAAGGAAGCGGCGGTAGGCAGGGCCCGGCTTTCCGCCGCCCGGCCGCATCCTGCCGCCCTCCCGGTCCGGGGGTTTCCCGTCCCCGCGCCCGGTGTATCCTTACACGTTTCGCCGCCCCTTCCAGCGATGACATTCCCGGACCCTACCGCCGGAGCTGCCATCATATTCCCGCACCCGCGGGCATACCGCTCGGCTGTGGAACGAGCTGGTAGTGGCGGGGCGAAGGGTGACCCGGGTGGCACGGTATGTATACGCCGATGTGCTCTTGCCCAT
>DMHJ01000251.1 GCA_003449495.1 Clostridiales bacterium UBA8153 | reverse complement strand
CGCCGGTTGGCCGATCCCTGACGCCGCCGGGCAACGGTCCGTTGCGCACGTGCTAACTGCTGCTGTGCGGCCTGGAGAGCCCGCGGGGGCCCGAATCGGGTCCCGTCGCTCAGGACCATGAGGTGCTTGATTCCCATGTCAATGCCGAGCGCTTCCCCGTCCTTGGGTTTCGGATCGGGATGCTCTTCTTCGACTTGGAGCGACACCCACCAGCGTCCGGCTCGCCCGGTCACCGTAGCCCGCAAGATCTTCACGTCATGGGTAGGTAGGTAGTTGCGCTCTTTCAGGCGCAGTATCCCCAGGCGGGGAAGTTGCCGGGTTGCCCCGGTCACACGGATGTACCCGGCGAGAGAGAAGCTGCCGACGCCCCGTTTGCGAGCTTTGAACCTCGGATAGCCCTTCTTTTTGGCCCCGTTCCGGCACCGGCGAAAGAAGCGCTGAAAGGCCCGGTCGAGATTACGTCGAGCTTCTTGCGGGGCGCACTTAGAAACCTCATATAGCCACGGGAAGTCCGTCTGCTTCAAGGCATGCAACTGCCGGTGCAGGTCGATGGCGGTAGGAACCTGCTGACCGGATTCGCGGGCTGCTTATTTCTGGCACGGCCCCCAGTTGTAAGCCCACCGGGCGGCACCGGCGTGACGCAGTAGTGCCGTCCGCTGGACATGGTTCGGGTCAAGCTCCGTCTGGTAGGCCCGCAAAACCTTCATTAGCCGCCCGTCGCCCCTAGCTACGTGCGCACATCGCCGTCAATACGTCTACGTAGTCCTCTACCAGAGGTCGAGTTTCTGCTCACCCGCCTCGACCACCACCAGCTGCCGTCCGGCGGCGTTGCCAGCCGATTGAGCAGTCGTGACCGTCCCCCGCTAAGCCCCGATCCGCTCTCGGTAAGCACCTCGAGCTGCTCATAACCGCTGCCAGCCGCGAACATCCGGCGTCGTTCTACCTATCTTGTCAGGTCCGCTCTCTGGTCGGAGGATGAAACCCGAGCGTAAAGCACCGTCTGTATCGCCTGCACGGTTGCGAGACTGTCTTTGATGACACGGATATGGCCCCCAGGCGTCCGCTCCACCGGTGCAGGCACCATTCCACTGCGCACCCAAGCGCTATCAACTCCTGGCCTGCCGGCCGCCGGGCGGCCTGGCAGCTCCGCTTCTCCACCCGCAGCCGGCACGGCCACACTCCGGTTGCCTGGCGGCTTCGCCAATACGTGCCGATTTCACATCTTTAGCTTAGCCCAACCTGTACGAACCGTCAAGTAGCATCGGAGAGCGCGCGCCTTACCCTACGGCGATGCCGGGCCGGCAGGCCGCAGGGGTGACCCTCCGGTCGCGCCGGGCTCCGCCCGACCCTGCTAGGCAAGAGCCCTGTCCCGGCGACCGGCTGGCACCCGCAGCTATCGTCCGGGGCGGCCGGCCTGTACCACCCAGGGCCGAAGCGCTGGCACTGTAGCTTGAGCGGCCAAAGTCCCCGAAGGAGTGCCACCGGCTAAACCCGGCCGGTGCCAGGGCGGCGATGATTTCTTCTTGTCGCCAGGGGCGCACCGGAGACGCGCCGTCCACCTGCTGCCGGCCCACCTGCAACGAAGTGGCGAAGCTATACAGCCCGTCGCCGCGCCGCCGGTAACGGCGGCGGAAGATCACGTTGCCATCTGTAGATGCAAGTACGGGAAACACGTACTCCGGGTCGGCTTTCACTCGGTGGTAATTCACCAACTGGAGCACCAATGCCCCGCGTGGAGAGAGGACCCGCCCAAATCCGTCCAAAGCCCGCTGCAAGCTGGCGAATTCCAGTACATGGGCGAGGGTGTTACCCAGGCACACGACCATATCGAAGCTACCGTCCTCAAAAGGCAGGGCGGTCAAATCGGCTACGGCATAGTGAACCTGGGGCGGGCCCTGTGACCTGGCCTCCTCGATCATGGCAGGCTCCAGGTCTATCCCGGTAGCTGCCAAGCCCCAGCTGGCGGCCGCCCGGGTGTAAGCTCCCGTTGCGCAACCGGCGTCCAGGAAGGTGCACGCTCCGACCTGGCGGGCCACCTCCCGCAGGAACGCCAGCTGGGCAGCGCCCGGTGGGAATATGTCTTGGTAGTACCTGCTGAAAAGATCGTACACCCTTCTCCACCTCACCTGCGCTGGGCCAAGGCCAGGGAGAGCCGCCTGAGCTCGGAGGCCTCCGGGCGGGTAAGTCCGTACAACCAACCGGTCAGTTCCTCCAGGCTTTCCTCGGTGGGTGGGTCCCACAGCCCGGCCTCACCCTTCCGGTGAATGGCGAAAAGGTCTGGCCCGGCTTGCTGAAGGCGGGGGTCTTCGGGCGCGGGGAGGGGTAGATCCCGCAAGTGGATGAGCTTGATCTCGGCAAACGCCCGGTTGACCATGGGGTGGACCAGGCGCAGGTAATCGCCGAGGACCCGGCTGTTGAGCAGGGCGGCCAGCAGCTCGGGAGGCAGGGAACGGCCCGGGCGGGGCAGGCAGTACAGGAAGTTGTTGCTGGGAAACAGTCCTCGGCGATCGTAGGCCGCCGTCAGCCGGTCGCCGGTCCGGCGGACCAGGACCTTGGCACTGGCCAGTTCCGGCTCACGTCCCAGGGACGCGTATTCCCGGTCGCTCCGGCGGACCAGGCCCGGGTCGTAGCGGACGTAGCGTCCCTCCCAGGTGAGCACGAAGGGCCGGAGCTCGCGCCGGCCCAAGATGAGGGGACGTCCCTCCGGACCGGGATAGGCCGGGACAAAGAGCTTGTGCCGGATGTTCCCGGAGTGGATGCCTTCGCGGACCACAAACAAGGTGCCTAAAGGGACCTTGTCCTGCTCCATGCGCTCCTTGAGCGCCACGGCTCTCTCCGACATCAGTGCGTTGAATTTGAGGGATGGATGGCTCCTAAAGGCACCGGGAAGCGCCGCGGGAGGCCGGGTCCACGTCCCGTCCGGCAAGGACACGAGTATCTCCACGGGCGAATCGCTGCCGCCGCCTCCTGCCGCCAAGTCCAAGACCACTGCCTCCATGCTGACTCCCGGGAAGGACCGCCCGGCCACGCCAACCCGCAGGATCTGGGCGTGCTCCAGGATAAAACGACGGATGCGCGGGTAGTGCTTGAACAGGATGATATCGGGCAACACCAGGACGCATCTGCCTCCAGGTGGCAGCGCCCGCAGTATGGCTTCGGTGAACCAGCACGCGCTCTCCCGCTCACTGACGTAACTGCCCGGGGGTACCTCTGGAAGCCGGGCCCCCCAGGGGGGATTGCCCGCGACGGCGGTACCGGGAGCCAGGGGGCCCAAACGGGGATACAGGACATCCGCCGGCTGTAGTTGCCACTGCGGGACCTGGGATCCTGCCTGCCGGTACAGCTTCTCTAAGGCGCACACCAAGTTAACCTTGCAGAGGAACAGTGCCACCGGATCCACATCGTATCCCCGCAAGCTGCCGGCTATCCTCGCCAAGGCCGGACCGCCCGTTACTCCACTCGCCTCCAGCTGGGTGGCCAGCCGGCGCGCGGCCGCCACCAAAAAGGCCCCGGTCCCACAGGATGGGTCCACCAGCTGTTTCCACTCCCCCGGCCAGTCCAGCCAGTCCAGGACGTCCTCCACCAGCCAGGCCGGGGTGTAGTATTGGCCGCGCTCGCGCCTACTCGCCAAGGGAAGGCTCTCCAAGTAACCGCCGTCGAGCCGGCCCGGGCCGGTGGCACGCTGCCCGTCTGCCCGGTCCACGGGCCCGGGGAGCACCAGGCCGGGGTCGATGCCGCGGGACTGCAAGGCGGTCGCGGCCTCCCGCAACAACTCTCCGGGCACCGGGCCTTGGTTCAACTCGTGTTTCCCCCGGAAATCAGCGATCGGGTCTTCCGCAATCGCTCCAGCCGCTCCTGGTACTGCAGCCGTTTGCCTTCTTCTTTCTCCACGATGTCCCGGGGCGCCCGCGCGCGGAATCCTGCGTCGTCCAGGCGGGAAGCGGTCTTTTCCAACTCCTTCTGCATCAGGGCCAGCTCGCGCTCCAGCCGCTGTCGCTCCCGGTCAAAGTCGATGAGACCGGCCAGCGGCAGATAGATGCTGGCCCCCTCCACCACGGCCGTCGCCGACTGGGGCGGTACCGGAGCGTCCTCCTCTACTCGTACCGGAAAAGCCTGGGCCAGGCGCGCAATCACGGGTACCAGCGCTTCCCAGCTGGGTTGGGTGTTACCCACGGGCCGGATCAGGACCTCCGCCGCTTGCCCGGGCGGAACCCCGAACTCGGCTCTCAAGTTACGAATGGCCCGGATGGCGGCCATGGCCAGCTGCACCGTGGCATTTTCGTCTTCATGAGTCTGTCCCACCGGCACCGGCCACGACGCGAGCATGACCGAGGTACCGCTGTGCGGTAGCGCCTGCCACACTTCCTCGGTGAGAAACGGCATGAACGGATGTAAAAGCCGCATGGTGGTCTCCATGGTCCGCCACAACGTGTATTGGACCGCCTCGCGCCCTGCCCCCTGGGCCAGGGCCAGCTTGCTCACCTCCAGGTACCAGTCGCACAGCTCGCTCCAGACAAAATCGTAAAGGGCCTGGGCGGCCTCATCCATGGCGTACTCATCCAAAGCCCGGTTCACTACGTCTACCACCCGGTCCAACCTACCCAGGATCCACCGGTCCCAGGTGCCTAGCTCAGGAGCTGTGCCTGGAGGCTCGAACCCTTCCAGGTTCATCCTGACGAAGCGGGCGGCATTCCAGAGCTTGTTCGCGAAGTTGCGGGCGCCCTCCACCTTCTCCCAGCTGAAGCGGAGGTCGTTGCCGAGGGCATTCCCCATCACCAGCGAGAACCTTAAGGCATCCGCACCATACTTGTCGATGACTTCAAGGGGATCCACTCCGGTACCCAGGGACTTGGACATTCTCTGGCCTTGGGCATTGCGCACGGTTCCGTGGATGAGCACCTCGTCAAAGGGCACCTGACCGGTGAACTCCAAGGCCATGAAGACCATCCTGGCCACCCAGAAAAAGATGATGTCGTAGTTGGTAACCAGGACTTGGGTGGGATAAAATGTACGCAAGTCTCCGGTGTCCTCCGGCCAACCCAACGTGGAGAAGGGCCATAGGGCCGAGCTGAACCAGGTATCCAGTACATCCGGGTCCTGCTCCCAGCCATGCTCACCACAGGAACAATGCCCGCCGGGAGCGGCGGTGGCAACTTGCACCGTACCACAGGCCCGGCAGTACCAGGCCGGGATGCGGTGGCCCCACCAGAGCTGGCGGGAGATGCACCAATCACGGACGTTCTCCATCCAGTTGAGGTACACTTTGGTAAATCGCTCGGGGATGAAGCGCACCTCACCCGCCTTGACCGCCTCCACCGCCGGGCGGGCCAGAGGCTGCATCTTCACAAACCACTGCCGGGAGACCAGCGGTTCCACCACGGAGCTGCAGCGCTGACAGTGGCCCAGGGCGTGCCGGTGCCCTTCGGTCTTGACCAGCAAGCCAAGGTTGGCCAGCTCCGCAACCAGCTTCTTGCGGCACTCGTAGCGGTCAAGGCCGGCGTACGGCCCGGCGGCAGCAGTCATCCTGCCGTCCTGGCCGATTACCTGGATCGCCAAGAGACCGTGGCGGGCACCCATATCGAAGTCATTGGGATCATGCCCGGGGGTCACCTTCACCGCGCCCGTCCCAAAGGTGCTGTCCACATACGAGTCGGCGATGATGGGTAGCTCACGTTTGAGCACGGGCAGGATGACAACGCGACCGACCAGCCCGGCATAGCGCGGGTCCCCGGGATGGACGGCCACTGCCGTATCGCCGAGGATAGTCTCAGGCCGGGTGGTGGCCACGGTGACGTAGCCTTCGCCGGTGACCAGAGGGTAGCGGACATGGTACAGGTGACCGGCAGTGTCTTCGTGGTCCACCTCCAAATCCGAGATGACCGTACGGCAGGTGGGACACCAATTGGTCATGTAGTCGCCGCGGTAGATCAAGCCCTTGCGGTAAAGGCGCACGAACACTTCTAAGACCGCCTGGGAACACCCTTCGTCCATGGTAAACCGCTCCCGGGACCAGTCGCAGGAACAGCCCAGGCGTTTGAGTTGGGAGACGATGGTCCCTCCGTACCTTGCCTTCCACGCCCACGCGCGTTCCATGAAGCGCTCCCGGCCCAAATCGTGGCGGGTAAGTCCCTCCTTGGCCAGTGCCTCCTCGATCTTGATGTGCGTGGCAATGCTGGCATGGTCGGTACCCGGTAGCCACAAGGTGGCATACCCCTGCATGCGGCGCCTCCTGATGATGATGTCCTGCAACGTGTTGTTGAGGGCATGGCCGATGTGCAGTGAGCCGGTTACGTTGGGCGGCGGGATGACGATGGCAAACGGAGTTTGGCCCGGGGCAGCCTCAGCACGGAAAGAGTCTTGCCCCAGCCAGTGGCCGTACCATTGCTCCTCGATGCGGCCCGGCCCGTAGGCCTTGGGTAGCTGGTTGAGTGACATAGCCCACTTCCCCCTTAGTGTGCAAACGCAAACCCAAGGTCATCCATGGCTGCACGGGCAGCCAGCCCGCTCTTGGCCAGGCCGATGGCCTGGGTACCTGGGGCACCGGCAACCCGCGATTTTGGGCTGCGTTACGCAACTCGACAGCGCCAGCCTAGTTCTCGCTTCCACCTCGTCCCGGCAAGGGACGGCGTCCTGCAGCCGGCGGCGCAGAGACTCGGCCTCGCAGCTCGCGGTGTGCCCCACATCGTCTGGGCGCTACGTCTGCACCCAGTGGCCTGCCGACACTACAATCCGGGTCCGAAAAAATCTACCCCTCCGTCCCAGGGACGGAGGGGCGCTCCGCGGTACCACCCTAGTTCCCCGGATGCACCGGGGCCCTCTTGCTGTAACGGGCTCACCCGGTCCGGACTCAGCCGGACGGCTCCGAGGCGACATTCACGGGGTGTTGCCCAGGGAACTTCCCACCCAACGAGTTCCCTTCTCTCGGAGCACTCTCCCCGCTACTCCTCCCCATCCCGGCCTATACTGCTTGCCTCAATTATACCCGCAGTGGCCACCCTGTCAACTCGTGCCGGCCCCACGGCCAGGGCCACGTCAAAGTCTGGAGAAACCAGGGGTATGCAGGGTGTTGAAAAAGGGTCTGGTGTTTTTCGCCCGGGTGTGATCGGCTGGGGTCATGAAGGAGCTTCCACCGGAGCGGGCGTGGCCAGAACCCGAGGGCCGTAAGAGTGACTTGCGGGCCCTGGTGGTGCGACCCATCCTCCCCCGGGAAGAGCGGGCCTGGGACGAGTTGATGGCCACCCATCACACCTTGGCTTCCGGCAACTGGTGGGCGAGTCCTTGAAGTACGTGGCGATGCTGGAAGACCAGGGGGTGGCCTCATTGGGGTGGGCGCCGGCCTGTTTTAAGGAATGGTGGAGGCGCTCAAGGCCCCGCGCCTGGACGGGGAAGAAGGGTTGACCACAAGGAGGCCGCGCAGGGCTTCGATCGGCCTGAAGGCCCATTTGCGGGCAGTCGAGACGTAGCTGCGTAGGCGATAGAAGCGCTGGGCGCCGATGGGGGTGCGGAAGCTACCGCTGAGCTTCTGCTTCACTTTGGCCATGCGCAGGTCCTGGCCGGCCTGGTTGTTGGTGAACGGGACGCGGGAGTCCTCGACCAACCGCAGGGCGTCAGCTGGGCGTTTGCTCGGCCGCTCGAGGAGGTTCTGGACCTTGGTCTTCTTGGGGCGCCCGCGACGCCCGGGAGGGAGGCTCGGCCTGGAGGGGATGGAGGGCTCTCGACCTGCATTCAGGGCGGTGTACTCTTGGCGTAGCTCATCGCGTTCATGGGTGGGGAGGGCAGACCGGCCTTGGGCTTCGGCGGATTCAACGCGTTGATGGGCACCTGAGAGGAGGCGCTGGAGCCGGTGCGGCCAGGCCTGGCCTGTGAGCTCGCGGGCGGCCTCCAGCTCCCTCAGCAGGTGGGCATGGCACCGGGCGTGAATGCAGCTGGTGTAGCC
>DMHJ01000124.1:18650-19182 GCA_003449495.1 Clostridiales bacterium UBA8153 | reverse complement strand
CTTGCAGAGAGTCCCGTGCGCGTCCATGTGTCCGCTCCTTCCTAGTCTCACCGGACTACTTTAAAGGGCTTCGCTACCAGTCTAACGGCCACGGACCAGCTTGTCAAGAAAAATCGATCGCGGTGAGTCTTGCCAGGAGCCGCCCCCACCAGACGCCACGAGGTTATCAGGAACGCAGCTGAGTTCGTAGCCACCATCCGCGCTGCGTGCGGGGGATCAGCCACCGGAAAACAGGCATAGGCCCAGCCCAGGCGTCCGCCGGGACTACAGGCTGCGCCTGCCTGAGGTGAAACTGAAGCGTTCCCGGCGGCGCACGCCCCCGCCCCTGCCTGCCACCTATGGGTTGCGCGCTGGCAAGGCACACTTTCGCCCCATGATGTTCTCACCTCCATCCCGTAAGACGGAGGGGACGAGTGCCCAGGGCGGCCCGCCTGACGACACCAGTTCCACCCCACCGGCGCCTACCCCATCACGGAGTGTGGCGAACATGGGTTTGCCCGGGGAGCTACCTGGCTTCCATGTGAGGTCTGCC
>DMHJ01000124.1:0-18254 GCA_003449495.1 Clostridiales bacterium UBA8153 | reverse complement strand
AAGTCTTCCCCGGTCTCGGAGAACCACCTGAGTTCGTCCCACGCCCGCAGGATGCAGCACCGGTGCCACTCGGAGTGTACGATGCCACGAGTCAGGCGCGTGTCTTCCGCCCATCGCGTGCGCAAGTAGGTGTCGATGAGCTGTTCAGGATCCAGGCGGCACGTCCCCATCCGCTCCGACACATCGTACAAGGATACCAGGTCGAAGAAACCCGAGTCCCATCTGGCGCTGTCCCAGTCTATGATGACCAGTTCCCGAGCCGCCTCCTCCGGGGCGGCCAGAGCGGTGACCCATCCACCGGCCCGTTCTCCGGCTACTCTCGCCTGGGCGGGACGGATGAGAATGTTCCCGTCGCGATAATCGCCGTGAACTAGGCTGGGAGGAAGTGACCACCGGGCCTCGGGGTTGGCTGGTCCACCGGGCCCTTCCCAGCCGGCAATCATCTCCAGGCTCTTCTCCGCCACACTTTCCAGGACATGCCGACCTTGTCGCCCCCAAGGAGCATCAAACCCCGTGTAGGTGCCATCCTTGAGACGGCGCACGGTCCCATCAAGTCCGCTGCGGACGACCGACAACCACCTGCTCACATCATAGGTTGGCAGCATCCCGGTTAGGGCTTTGCCGGACCCGCCCAGCTTTGTAGGCGGCACAGAAGCCCCGTGCATCCCCGCAATCTCTCGCACCGCCCGCATGTACCACTCCGGATCCGCACGCTTGCAAAGTGTATCCGTACCGGCATCTTCGAGGACGACCCTGAAGCCGTCGCCCTGCCTGATGTCGAGGACAGCCGGAACCGGAAAACCGGCTCGGTGCAAATGCAGGAGGACGTCCGGTTCGCGCGATGCGCCTACACAGGCTTTCACGATCACGGTTGGCTTTCGCGAAAAGGCGGGCGGCTTTACCCTGACGACATAGCTCGGGAAGCCGCCCCTGAGCACTTCGATGGAGTCGTGCCCGGTCTTGATGCCGGCCACTTGCAGAACCGCGCCCAATGACACATGCATGGGGCGACGGCATGCTAAGTTCAACCACCGGGATATCCCTCGTACCTCGAAGGCGAAACGGTAGCTAGAGCCGGGCGCGGGAGTCGCAGGTCGACCTTAGGACACGCCGGTCATTGCTTCCTCTTTGCGGCTCTGATCTGCCCCTCCAGCTTCCTCAGCCTCCACCTGGCTTCCTCCGCCATGTCTCCGTACTCCGGCCCAGTGGCCGCCGCGCAAGCCTTCACCACCTTCCGGTACGCCGCGCAAGCCTCTTCCCGAAGCCCGCTAACCACCAGATGCTCCGCCCGGGCTAGTAGGGCAAGGGGGTGCGGCCGGCCGGTAGACATGGCCCGGTTGATGGCCTGCTCTGCCTGGATCGGCTTCCCTCTGGCCATGAACGCTCGCCCCGCCATGGCCCACAGCTCGCTCGCCTCGCCAGGGTCCCCGACCATCGACGCCAGTTCACACGCATACTGACTGATAGAGTCCTGGTAGCTATCCCCGCGTAAGAGAATGGAGACCGCATCGCGCAGCGCGGTGGCGAGATGGCGCCTGTCGGGAAGCGTGCGGGCAAGGGCGATGTTGTCCTGCAAGGCCCAGGAGGCTGAGAACTGCCAACCCTGTTCCCAGAGGTCCTCAGCCACTGCCGAAGTGTTGTCCAGGATAACCAGAGGGTCTCTCGGCTCCAAGCGATTCAGTTCCTCCACGCTGGCGTATACTCCCCGCCCCATGGCAGGCGACCGGCCAATAGCCAGGTGCGGTTGGGCTTTGTCATGCCGCAACTTCAGGGAACGGGCGAGGACGGTGAGGTACGGGACAGGCCAGCTACCCTGCCTCCCGCAGCACTCCTTCATTTTGCGGCCACTGCCGCACGGGCACGGTTTGTTTCTTTCGAGACCGGCCAGCACCGCGCCCGGGCCTATCTCCCCCGATGCCAAGCGCGCGACACAGCGCAAGTGACCCGCCACCACTGCTGCGTCAAGCATCGAACCAGCTCTTCCGGCGGACGCCCATTCGTGGGCATAGGCCATGGCGAGGAAGTAAATGGCCCCATAACGGGGCTCGCCCGCCTGCATGAGGGATTTCAGCGCGGCCTTCATCGCGCTACGGACCTTTGCCGCCTCGCTGTCCTCTGTCACTCCAGGCAACCCCATCGCACGATCGCCCGCGGTAGTCACGCCGGCCATCCCCGGGTCATCCAGGATCTGCTCAACCGCTTCCTCCATACCTACAACCACGAACGGGTTCGCGCCGCCGACAGTGAGCGACTCCGCCTTGGGGGATCCTGCCACGAGCCAGACCGCAGCATACTCCGGGCGATCCCGGACTACCCTGAGCAGGTGGCGGTCTCTCATGGCTATGTCTTCCCCGAAACGATGCGCCTCCCAGAGCTGCTCGATCCTTCTCCTTTTCGATGCAGTACATGCGCCAAACGGCGATGGCAGTCCAGCCGTGACCCGGTGGACTGCATCCGAGAGCCGTAGCCGGATGCCCGGCGTGGCGCTCCAGTACCTCATGGCCATGGCGCCGTAGATCAGGGCTTCCTCTTCGCTACCGTGGGCCGAGGTCTCAGGCAGTTTCCTGGGTATGGGGACGCGGCCCAGCAGCACGTCCGGCACTAACGGGTTCGCCCAGTACGCCCTCGCCACTGCCCGGAGCAGTCCCGGCCCTGGTTCATCATGTGGCTTATGCTGTCCATCTTGTCTATCCAGGATCGCAAGGAACGCTTTGGTCCAAGCCCACATAGGGGAGGCATCGTGCAGCTTTTCCACGAGCGCGGTGGCTTCCGAAACCGCCGCAGCGTCGCCCTTCTCCAGCAGCGCCCTGACCAAAAGGTAGCGAACCCCCTGCTCATCCGTGGGGTTCAGCTCCAGCAGGTCGCGGTAGTTGTCAATGGCGGCGGGCTTTTCGGCCATCTCGTACAGGTGTTCCGCCAGTGCAAGCCTGGCACGCATATACGGCCGGGTCGGGTGATGCCACATACCGGGTGCATCCGGATCATCCCCGCGGCGCCATGGCCGGGGACGTCCGTTGGCGTCCACCTCGATCCCGGCCTCCCGCAGGCGCTCTTGGCCGGCCTCGACCGCCTGCTGCAACATCTTGAGCCTGGCCTTCGCGTCCTTCTCGTACTTGGACATGATCACCCAGGCGTCAGCACAGGCGGGGTAGATGTCCAGGGCCTGCCTGCACTTGTCCAGCTGTGTCTTGCGGGGAGCGCCGGTGGCCCCATATACCAGGGCCTGCGCCCTCTCAGCGGGCGTCTCGCCCGGGATCTTGGGCACAACTCGCTCCCTAGCCAGTAGACGCCGTATGTACTGATTGGCCTCATCGATGCTCTTGAACTCTTGGCCTTTCAGGTGGAGTCCCATGTAGAAGTTGGCTTCCTCGGCCATAGTGATGGCGTATAGGCCGGGGCGCCAACGCAAGATCCTGGTGCGGCTATCCAGTTCGGCATCGGCGCGCAGAAGCGAGTTATCCATGACGGTTGCAGGAATAGCCATGGTGCGATCCCCCCTGACCCCTTGCTTTCAACAAATGCCGCGCAGAACCCTCTAAGAAAGTTCTGAAAAGCACAGCTCAGCCGGGCCCCGGAGCCCAGGGATCCGGCAGTTGCACGTTTCAGTTCTCCCCGGTAGCCGCCGTTGGGGCGATGCTTGGATGCCCAGCCACGACGGTTAGCCGGCGCCGAGTAGGCACACGAACGTAGCCCGGGCGCCGGCCGGAACTGACACACAGTAGTCTGTGGCCACTGATGGCCTACGCATTGGCGAGGAACCAACCGGCGCTCAGGCGAGGACTCGCCGCGTTCACCGGGTGGTGGTAACGCAAAGGCAGTGAACTTGCGCAACCTGCTCATACATCCCGGCAGCCGTCGGGTGACCACGCGGGGCTACGGTCAAGCTGCATCAGCCGGAAACGGACCGAGGCGTTTGACCGCTCACTGCCACTTTGCCGTCTTTACCGGCTGATGGTGCGGCGACGGGCCCGGCCCGCAAGGTGATAACGGCCAGCTCCGGGCGGGCGCCGAGCCGTAGCGGCAGCGAGCTACCCTGCCCTAAGCCCCGGGTGATGTACAGCCAGCCGCCTCCCTCCCGGGACAACCCTTGAATGTGGGTGCGGGGGAACAGGCGACCCGACGCCGTGCTCACCACGCCCAAGACCGGGAGTCTTACCTGGCCCCCGTGGGTGTGCCCGGCCAGCGTCAAGGCCACCCGGGAGAGTAACGGGGGCTGGTGGTTCTGGTTGCGGTGGGAGGGCGCGGCAAACCAGGTGGGCGCGTGGGCCAGCAGCACGATGGGGCCCGCCGGGACGGCGTGTAACGCTTGATCCAGCCGGTCCCGGCCGGAATAGGGATCGGCCACCCCGGCCAGGACCAGGGTCTTTCCGGCCTTCTCCAGTCTCACGTGACGGTTATCCAGCACGGTAGCACCGGCCCGGGTCAGGTGGGCAGCTATGGAGGGCCATCCCGCCGAGTGATCGTGATTGCCGCTGACCACGTAGGTTGGCGCTACCGTCTGCAGGTCCCGAATGAGCGGGCTCACTCTCTCGATCTCAGCGGCTCTTCTATGCACGAAATCCCCTACCACGGCAATCAGCTCCACCTGGGCTCTCCTGAGCTCGCCGGTCACCTGCCCGCCAAAGTCACCGGGCCTGCCGTGCAAGTCGCTGAGGAGACCAATGCGGACACCGCTCCAAGGCTCAGGCAGGCCGGTGATGAACACGTCAGTCCGGGATATGCTCAGCGTCTGGGTCTCGCGCCGGAGGTAGGCCGCCAGGAGTAGCCCGGTCGCCAGCGAAGTCACGTGGGGAACCATAACTCACCCCTTTCCGTTCGCTAAGGCACTACCCAGCAGCAGCACCGCCTCGGAAAGACCGTCCCCGGCCAAGCCGGGGTAAGTGCCAGCCAGCTTGGGCGAGGCACTGCCCAGCTCAGGCGCGGTTACCGCCGCAAACTCCGTCTAGACTCCCCCGCGCTTCTGCGACCAGGCCCGGGGGTTGGCTAAAAACTCCTGGATGGTCTCGATCTCCAGCGGGCTGAAGAACCCCTCGTCCCCGGCCACCTTCAGGAGCACCGGCCAGTTGGTGAGGGTGTGCAGCTGGATGCCGGCCACGTCCAGGATGGCGGCGGACTCCCCGGTGTAGGCGTAGTCGAAAACGGCGAGTACGTGCTCGCAGAGGGCCCCGGTGTTCCGGATGCCCTCGGCGAATTTCACCTTGGACTGGCCGTTGAACACCAGATCCTCCACCAGCACCACCCGCTGTCCCGGCTGGACATCCCCTTCCACCATGGCATTGCGGCCGAATCCTTTGGCCTGTTTACGCACGTAGATCATGGGCAGGTTCAGGCGATCGGCCACCCAGGCGGCGTAGGGAATGCCCGCCGTCTCGCCGCCGGCGATCACGTCCACCTTCTCCAGACCCACCCGGCTCTTGATGCAGCTGGCCGACAGCTCGGCAATTTCCGTACGGGGACCGGGGTAGGATATGACCTTCCGCATATCCACGTACACCGGGCTCACCGTTCCCGAAGTGAACGTAAACGGGTGCTCCAAGTTGCAGAACACGGCCTTGACCTTCAGCAGGGACCGGGCCACGCGCTCAGCCGGCATCTCCATTCTCCCCCCATCATCTCTGTCTTAGGCAACGGGCCCGCAGGATACTCAAAGCCCGTTGGAAATCCCTCGGTAAAGGTGCTTGAAACTCCAACCACACTCCCGTTCTCGGATGCGCAAGACCCAAGAAGGCTGCGTGCAGGGCCTGGCCCTCCATGCCCAGCGTGCCGGCGCGCCCCCCGTACCCGGCGTCGGCGACCACGGGATGCCCGAGATGAGCCAGGTGCACTCGCACTTGGTGGGTACGCCCGGTCAGCAGCTCGGCTTGCACCAGCGCAAACCGGCCCAGGGCTTCCTCAACGGCATAGCGCGTCACCGCCGGCCGGCCGCCCCTGGCCACTACCGCCATTCTCTGGCGGTGGACCGGGTGCCTGCCCACCGGCAGGTCCACTTCACCGCTGCGGCAACGGGGTATACCGTGCACCAGGGCCAGATACCGGCGGGTGACCGAGCGATCTTTGATCTGCGCGGCCAGTTGCTGCTGGGCCAGCTGGGTCTTGGCCACCACCAGCAAGCCGGTGGTGTCCTTATCGAGCCGGTGGACAATGCCCGGCCGCACGGTGTCGTTGATGCCAGCCAGATCCGGGCAATGGTAGAGCAGGGCGTTGACCAAGGTGCCACGGTCATGGCCGGCCGCCGGGTGCACCACCATCCCCCTGGCTTTGTTCACCACCACCAAGTCCGCGTCTTCATAGACCAGGTCCAAGGGCAGCATTTCCGGGAGGGCCGGGGCAGGTTGGGGCGGGGGTATGACAACCGTCACTTCCTCCCCCGCACGCAACCGGCGGGCCGGCTCGGACACCTGGCCTTCCACCAATACCCGGCCGTCGTTGATGAGTTTCTTGGCGTAGGATCGGGTAAGGCCGGGCACCACCCGGCTCAGGTACACATCCAACCGCTTGCAGGCATGCTCTGCAGCTACGGTGAAGCAGTGGGAATTCAGGTCCTCTGCGTGGCCCTGAAGTACCCCCATACCAGAAGACCCGCTCCTCCCACAATGGCCATATCGGCCACGTTGAACACCGGCCAGAAAGACAGGTCCAGGAAGTCTGTGACCATGCCTACCCGCACGCGGTCGATGAGGTTGCCTAGGGCGCCACCGAGCTGCAGGCCCAGCCCGGACCGTAAGACCCGGCTCTCCCCGGCCAGGCGCTGTCCGGCGAAGATGATGAAGCCGGACACCGCCGCCGCCACCAGGACTAGGGCTAAGGTCGCACCGGCAAACAGGCCGAAGGCGGCGCCGGGATTGGCCAACCGGGTCAGGTAGAGCAGGCCGGGGATTACCGGAACGCTCTGCCCCAGGGCGAGTCGGGCTTCCACCCAGCGTTTGCTCGCTACGTCCATCACCAGCACGCCGGCGGCAATCCACCACATAAGAGCCCACCACCGCCTTCTTCCACGTTACCCCGCCCTATTGTAACACCGGGCGCAAGCACACTCAATGGATCTTGGGCAATGGCCGGGCTCTCCCCAGGTGCGGCCGGGTGCATGGCAGCGGCCGGGCGCCTTAACTTCTCACCGGAAACACCCGGTAGCGCCCGGGTCAACCCCGGGGTCCCTCCCGGAGGATTCCATCGCTTCCTCTTCCGCCGGGCGGTGCCGGAACGGGGGACTGCCCGAAGACTGGCAAAAGATACAGCGGCGGGCCTCGGGGATCGCCGCCAGCCTCGCGTCGGGAATGGGGCCGCCACAGCTCTCGCACTGCCCGTTGCTTCCCGGCTCCAGCCGGTGCCGGGCCAGATCCACCTCGAACAGCTGCTGTCTCACCAGGCGGTGTAGGCCGACGTCCCTTGCGCGCTCGCCAGTCTCCGAGCCCGAGTCCGCCGGATGGTTGTCACTCAACCAGAGCTCCGGGGTGCTCTCCCTGATTCCCGGCACCAGCCTCGCTTGTAGCGACTCAAAGCGTGGACGCAAGTTCCTCACGCCGCCTCCGCAGTAGTTGCCGGGCGAACTCAAAATGCATGTTTCCGCCTCCTCACTGCGGTCCCCGGGGCAGGCCCAGGTTCTGCTGGACGATCCACACCAGCTCGGCGATGAAGTCGCCGATGACGGGCAGGTTGGCGATGAAACCGCGGGTGAGAAGATAGACGACCAGGGCGCCGAGGAAGGTGAAGCCTATGGCCATCCCCAGCCCCCTGGCCATCCCCGCTATAAGGTTCACCACCAGCATGCGCCGGGGACGCCGCAGCATCTCCACGTACTCGGCCAAGCTGGCCTTTTCCAAGTCCGCAGACAGCCGCTCCAGCTTCTCAAGGACCTTCTTGGCCGTTCCTTCTGTCAATGCTGCCAAAGTGCAGCCCTCCCCGGGATTAGTCTGTGCCGATAGTAGGGGGGCGCAACCAGAGGCTAGGCTGCAGGCTCCCCATCAGTCCGGCTGGACGGGCAACTCGAAGGTGAAGCGGGCACCCCGGGGCGGCACGTTCTCGGCCCAGATGGAGCCACCCTGGGCCTCCACGTACCCGCGCGCGATGGATAGCCCCAGCCCGGTGCCGCCTTCGGCCCGGCTACGCGCCCGGTCCCCCCGGTAAAAACGGTTGAAGATGTGGCGCAGCTCGCCGGTATCGATGCCCGGGCCGTCGTCGGTCACCGAGATGGCCACCCGGCCGGCACCGACCCGGGCGGCGATGGTGATGGTACCCCCGGCCGGAGTGTACTTGATGGCGTTGGTGAGGATGTTCATGAGCACCTGCTGCGTGCGCCTGGCATCGGCTTGGACGGCCGGCAGGCCGGACGGTAGCCGGGACTCCAGCCGGAGCATGCGCAGCTGGGCCTCAATGCGCAATGGGCTCAATGCTCCCTCCACCAGTTCACCCACATCCACTCGCCCCAGATCCAGCGGCAGGTGGCCGGCTTCGGCCAGGTTCAAGTCCTGGAGGTCGCTGACCAAGTGGGACAGGCGCAACGCTTCGTCGGCCAAGGACGACACCACCTCGGGGCTGGCGGCGATCACCCCGTCCTGCAGGGACTCGAGACCACCCCGGAGGATGGATAGGGGCGTTCGGAGCTCATGGGTGACATCGGCCACCAGGTTGCGGCGGGCTTTCTCGCTCTCCTGCAGGTTACCGGCCATGAGATTGAAGGCGCGTCCGAGGGCGGCCAGCTCGTCGTCGCCGTCCTCGGGCACCCGCACCGCCAGGTCCCGGCCGGCAATGCTGGCCGCGGCCTGCTGGAAGATACGGAGACGGCCGGAAATCCGCCCGGCCAGGTAGGCCCCCAGCACCGCGGCCACGGCGGCCGCCAGCAGGCCGCCGGTGATCATGGCGGAGCGCACCGAGCGGGTGAATATCGCCTCCAAAGTGCGCATGCCCGCCTCCACCGCCCCTTGTACCGCCACAGTGCCCACGGTGCGCCCGTCCACCAGGATGGGCTGACCCTGCCGCAGCCAACGTTCCAGCATGGCCGGCGTGGGCGGCGGGCCTCCTCCGGAATCAAACACCAGCCTGCCTCGAGCGTCCATCACCAGCACGCGCTCGGGCCACCGGCGCATCATCATGTGGCCGCCGGGCCCTCCCAGCTGGATGCGTAGCCCTTCCCAGGTGCCCGTGTCCCGGTACCAGGGGGCCAGTGCCTGCGCCAGGCGTTCGGCCTGGGCCTGCCGGGTGCCCGAGAGGAAGTCGCCGAACCGCGCCGCGATGACCAGCTGGGCCACGCCCACGGTGATCACCATGGCCACCAAGGCCACGACGACAAAGGACAAAGCGAGCTTAGCGTGCAGGCTGCGCAACCGGCAGGTTCCCTCCCTTGTACCCTACGCCGTAGACCGTCAAGACGTATTGCGGGCGAGCTGGGTCCAGCTCGATTTTCTTGCGCAGATTCGAAATGTGGGTGTCCACCGATCGCTCGTAGCCCTCATAGGAGTTGCCCATGGCAACGTCCAGCAGCTGCAGGCGGGTATAGGTACGACCCGGGTGCCGGAGCAAGGTTACCAGCAGGCTGAACTCGGTAGGCGTCAGGGCCACCGGCTGGCCGTGGGCCCACACCTCATGGCACGGCAGGTTGATCTCGACGGCCCCTACCCGCAGTACCTCTCCCTGAGCGCCCGCCGGTTCCAGGCGCCTGAGCACGGCGCGCACCCGCGCCACCACCTCCCGGGGGCTGAAGGGCTTGGTGATGTAGTCGTCGGCCCCCAGCTCCAATCCCAACAGCCGGTCGATTTCTTCCGTGCGGGCACTCAGAAAGATCACCGGCACCCGGCTGGTCTGCCGCAGACGGCGGCACACGTCCAGGCCATCCATCCCGGGCAGCATCACATCCAGGAGCACCAGGTCCGGCCGATCGCCGGCTATCCTGGACAGGGCCTCGGCACCGCTACCGGCGGTATGCACCTGGTAGCCGTGGCCTTCCAGGTACGCTTTCAGCAGCTCCCGGATCTTCCCCTCATCTTCCACCACCAGGATCTTGGCCGCCACTCCTGCCACCTCCGGCCGTCATCCCTTCCCTTCCCTTCCTCTATTCTACACCAATGCTGGCCAAAAGCAACGGGACGGTTGTGGGAGCGGTGGGAAACTGGTCAAGAAATGACGAAGCGGGAACCCGCAGGTTCCCGCTTCACCAGGGGTCGCTAGCTCTTCCCGCCGGGCGGTCCGTACCGCGCGCGTGGCGTGTAGTGGGTATGCAAGAGCTCGTGGGAGCGATGCCCCAAAGGCTCCGCCAAAAACTCCCGGTAGATCTGGTCCACGGCGGGGTTTTCGTGCGACTTGCGCAAGGGCAGTTCCCGGTCCACCTGGTAGATGCCCTTGCTACGCTGGATCCTTACCTCCGTGTTGGTGGGAATGGGCTGCCCGCCCCCGCCGATGCAGCCGCCGGGACAGCACATGATCTCGATGAAGTGCCAGCCAGCTTCTCCGCTCTTCACCCGCTCCATGATCTGCTGGGCGTTGCTCAAGCCGTGACCCACCGCCACCTTCAGGCAAGTACCGTCCAGGTCCACTTCGGCTTCTTTGATGCCCTGGAGGCCGCGGACCGGCTCAAAGTCGATCTTAGGCAGCGGGCGGCCGGTGACTACCTCGTAGGCCGTGCGCAACGCCGCTTCCATTACTCCGCCCGTGGCCCCGAAGATCACCGCCGCGCCCGTGCTGATCCCCAAAGGATCGTCGTACGGGCTATCGGGCAAGCGGTCGAACTGGATGCCGGCTTCGCGGATCATGCGTCCCAGTTCCCGGGTGGTGAGGACTACGTCCACATCGCGGTAACCGCTGGAGTTCATCTCCGGCCGCTGGGCCTCGAACTTTTTGGCCGTGCAGGGCATGATGGATACCACATAGATGTCGGCCGGGTTGATGCCGGCCTGCTCGGCATAGTAGGTCTTGGCCAAGGCCCCGAACATCTGCTGCGGCGACTTGCAGGTGGAAAGGTGGGGGAGATACTCGGGATACGTATGCTCCATGTACTTGATCCAACCGGGGCTGCAGGAAGTGAACATGGGCAGGACGCCGCCGTTCTTTAGGCGGTGCAGAAGCTCGTGGCCTTCCTCCATGATGGTGAGGTCGGCGGTGAAATCGGTGTCGAACACCCGGTCAAAGCCCAATCGTCTGAGGGCTGCCACCATCTTGCCGGTGACGATGGTGCCCGAGGGCAGGCCCACTTCTTCTCCCAGCGCCACCCGGGTGGCGGGCGCCGTCTGCACCACCACGTGTTTTTTGGGGTCGGCCAGGGCCGCCCACACTTCCGCAGTCTGGTCCTGCTCGCCGATGGCCCCCACCGGGCAGGCGTGCACGCACTGGCCACACAGGGTGCAGGCGATTTCCATGAGACCCCGCCCCCAACCCGGAGCCACGTAGGTCTCATAGCCCCGGTGGACCGGATGCAGGATACCCACCCCCTGCACCTGGCTGCAGGTGTAGACGCAGCGGCGGCAGACAATACACTTGGAGGGATCGCGGAACAGGGAAGGGCTGGAGCGGTCCCCGGGTACTTCCCTGACCAGGCGGTCGAAGTGGATCTCCCTAACCCCCAACTTTTCGGCCAGACTCTGCAGCTCACAGCGCAGGTTGCGCTCGCACCGGAGGCAGTCGTCCGGGTGGGTGGCCAGCATCAGCTCGACGATGGTCCGGCGGGCTTCGCGTAAAGCCGGGGTGTTGGTGCGCACCACCATGCCTTCGGCCACCGGATGGGCACAGGAGGCTTGGAAGGTCCGGCTGCCGGCGACTTCGACCACGCACACCCGGCATACGGCCTTGACCTCCTGGTCGGGATGGTGGCACAACACCGGTATGGCCACCCCCGCCCGCCGGGCCGCTTCCAGGACGGTGGTACCGCCGGGTACCGTTACCTTTTGGCCATCGATGGTCAGCGTTACCATGCTCTCGCCTCCTTGGTCGACCCGCCGGGCTCGGCGCACACTCCGGCCGGACAGACGCCGGACCCAAAGTGCGCCTCATACTCCGGACGGAAGTACCGGAGCGTGGTCATGATGGGGAGCGGGGCCGTCTGCCCCAAGGGGCAGAGCGGCGTCATGTACAGCGTGCGGGACAACAGCTCCAGTAGCTCCAAGTCCCGGGGGCTTCCCCGCCCACCGGCGATGCCGTCTATGATGTGGTAGAGGCGCCGGGTGCCTTCCCGGCAGGGGGCACACTTACCGCACGATTCGTGCATGAAGAACTTGGCGAAAGACCGGGCCACGTCCACGATGCAGTGGGAATCATCGATGATCAGCAGCGCTCCCGATCCCAGGGCAGTGCCGGCCTTGGCCATGGTGTCATAGTCCATGGGCAGGTCCAACAGCTCCTCGGTAACACAGCCGCCGGAGGTACCGCCCGTCTGGGCCAGTTTGAACCGGCGTCCTCCGGGTATACCACCGCCGATCTCGTAGATGACCTCACGCAAGGTGATGCCCATGGGCACCTCGATGAGCCCGGTGTTGACGATGTTGCCGCACAAGGTGAACACCTTGGTGCCGGGGGTTCCCGGCGTGCCCAAACTGCGGAACCAGGCGGGCCCCTTCTCGATGATATGCGGGATGCTGGCCAGAGTCTCCACGTTGTTGATGACGGTGGGCCGGCCCCACAGTCCGCGGTCCGTAGGATAAGGGGGCTTGACCCGGGGCTCGCCGCGACCGCCCTCCAAGGACTCGAACAGGGCGGTCTCCTCCCCGCACACGTAGGCGCCGGAGCCCAGCCGCACTTCTACATCGAAGTCAAAGCCTGTACCCAGGATGTTCTTCCCCAAGAGTCCCAGTTCTTTGGCGCTCTTGATGGCGTTCTCCAGCATGGTGATGGACAACCGGTACTCGCCACGGATGTAGATGAAGCCGCGATGCGCCCCGGTGGCGTAGCCGCAGATGGCCATGGCTTCCAAGATGGCGTGGGGATCCCCTTCCAGGATCAGCCGGTCCTTGAAAGTCCCGGGCTCACCCTCGTCGGCGTTACACACCACGTACTTGGGCTCTCCCGCAGCCCGGGCCGCGAAGCGCCACTTCAGGCCGGTGGGGAAGCCGGCACCGCCGCGCCCGCGCAGCCCGGAGTCGGTGACGGCCTGGACGACGCCGGCCGGCTCCATGGTGGTGAGCACTTTACCCAGGGACAGGTAGCCGCCCCGGGCGATGTACTCTTCGATGGAGGAGGGGTCGATGACACCGCAGTTTCTGAGCACCACCCGCACCTGCTTTTGGAAGTAGCGGGCCTCCGGGAAAGTCTGCACGGTCTTGACCGCTGCGGGATCCCGGTACAACAGCCTGCCCACCGGCCGGCCCTTGAGGAGGTGCTCGCTTACGATCTCACCGACATCCGCCGGGCTGACCCGGCAGTACAAGGTGCCCTCGGGGTAGACCACCACCGTGGGCCCTTGCTCACACAAACCGAAACAGCCGGTCTCCACGACCCGCACTTCCGGCTCCAGGCGCGTCTCCCGCAACGCCCGGCGGAAAGCATCGACCAGGGCCTGGGGAGCGTGCAGGGCGCAGTTGGTGCCGTGGCACACTAAGACGTGTGCGCGTTGTAGCTGCATATCCCTACCTCCTTTCGCCTACCGGTATTGACCGAGCACTTGGGCAATGGACGATGGCGTCAGGTTGCCGTGAACATCCTGGTTCACCATGATGGCGGGGGCGACACCGCAGATCCCCACGCAGCTGGTGAACTCCAGGGAGAACTTGCCGTCGGGAGTGGTCTCCCCCGCCTTGATGTCCAGGGCTTTCTCCAGCTCGGCGATGACGGCCGGTGCTCCTTTGATGTGACACGGCGCGTTCTCGCACACCCGGATCACGTATTTCCCCCGGGGCCGGGTGGAAAACAGGGTGTAGAACGTGGCCACGCTATACACCTCACCGGGCGGCCGCCCGAGGGATGCGGCCACCTGGTGCATGGCCGCTTCGGATAGGTGGCCATGCTCTTCCTGGATGCCCTGGAGGATGGGCAGAAGCGGCCCCGGTACATCCCGATAGCGAGCGATGATGGCACAGACGCACTGCTTCTCCTCGTTACCCATGGGATCCTCACCTTCTCCTCAACGAGTGATCACCGGGGAAGGGATACCCTCCCCCGGTTTATAGGTCCCGGTTTCTCCGGCGCTCCACATAGTGAGTGTGCAACAGGTGGTGTGACTTCTCTCCCAGGGGATGCCCTAGAAACTCCGCATACAGCGCTTGCACCGCCGGGTTCTCATGGGACTTGCGCAGCGTCATGGCGGCGTCTCCTGTGTAGATGGCCTTGATGCGCTGCTGCCGGATCTCCAGGTCGGTGGGAATGGGCTGGCCGCCCCCGCCGATGCAGCCGCCGGGACAGCACATGATCTCGACGAAATGGTAGCCGGCCTGCCCCGACCGGATCAGCTCCATGACCTTGCGGGCGTTGCCCAGGGTGTGGGCCACCGCCACCTTCACCGGCAGGTCGCCCACCTGCACCGTGGCTTCCTTGATGCCTTCCATCCCCCGCACCGCCTCCAAGTCCAAGGAGGCCAGGGGTTCTCCGGTGATGACTTCGTAGGCGGTGCGCAGCGCCGCCTCCATCACCCCGCCGGTGGCGCCGAAGATGAGACCCGCGCCGGTGGTTATGCCCATAGGCGCATCGTACTCTTCTTCAGGCAGCTCGGCGAAGTCCAGTCCGGCCTCTTTGAACATGCGGCAGAGTTCCCGGGTGGTAAGCACCACATCCACGTCGGGATAACCGCTGGAGCCCATCTCCGCCCTCCCGGCCTCGAACTTCTTGGCCGTGCAGGGCATGATGCTCACCACGTAGATGTCGGCCGGGTCGATGCCCGCCTTCTCCGCGTAGTAGGTCTTGGCCAAGGCCCCGAACATCTGTTGGGGAGACTTACAGGTAGAAAGGTGCGCGAGGAACTCGGGGTAGAAGTGCTCGATGTATTTGATCCACCCCGGACTGCACGAGGTGATCATGGGCAATACCCCGCCGGTCTTGATGCGGTCTATCAGCTCGTAGCCTTCCTCCATGATGGTGAGGTCGGCGGTGAAATCGGTGTCGAACACCCGGTCGAAGCCCAGCCGGCGCAGGGCTGCCACCAACCGGCCGGTGACGATGCTGCCGGGCGGCATGCCCATGCCCTCGCCCACCGAGACCCGGGTGGCCGGGGCCGTTTGCACCACCACGTGTTTGGCCGGATCGGAGAGGAGATCCCACACCTTTTGGATGTCGTCCTTTTCGTGGAGAGCCCCGGTGGGACACACTAGAGTGCATTGCCCGCAGAGCACGCAGTCGGCGGCGGCCAGGCCGGCCTCAAAGGCCGGGGCGATCACCGTCCCGAACCCGCGGTTCTGGGGGGCAATGGCCTGCACGTTCTGCACCTTCTCGCACACCGCGGCGCAGCGGCGACAGAGCACGCACTTTTCAGCGTTGCGCACGATGGACGGGCTGGACTGGTCCAAAGGCTTCTGCAAGCGCTCGCCCTCGTAGCGCACCCTCCTGATGCCGAAGGCTTCGGCCAGCGCCTGCAGCTCGCAGTTGGTGCTGCGGATGCAGGTGAGGCATTCGTAAGGATGATCGGAGAGGATGAGCTCCAGGACGGCCCGGCGCGCGTTGCGCACCGCCGGCGAGTTAGTGGTGACCTCCATGCCCTCGCCGGCCGGGGTGACGCAGGAGGCCTGCAGGTTGCGGGCGCCCTTTACCTCCACCAGGCACACCCGGCAGGCTCCCACCACGTTGAGGTCCTTCAGGTAGCAGAGGGTGGGGATGTTGATGCCCGCCAGCTGGGCCGCTTCCAGGATGGTGGTGCCCAGCTCCACGGCGACCTTCTGCCCGTCTATGTTCAGTGTGACCGTAGCCATGACTTTCCCTCCCAGCTTGGCCCGGCTAAGGCTGCTCCTTGATATCGCACCGGAGGCAACGGGTGGCTTCGGCCACCGCCCTCTCCTCGTCAAAGCCCAGCTCCACTTCGGAGAAATTCCGGGTCCGCCTGCTGGCTGCCAAGGTGGGCATGGACTGGCGCGGCAGGGTCTCTTCGATGATGGGACCGGTGGCCACCCGGACTGGCTCGGCCGCTTCCAACAGGTCTTCCGTGCCCCCCAGATACCGGTGGATGCTGCGAGCCGCCTGTTTACCCTGGGCGATGGCGCCGATGACGGTGCTGGCGCCGGTAACGCAGTCGCCCGCCGCGAACACCCCATCCACGTTGGTCTGCAGCGTCATTTCACCCGCCACTACCGTGCCGCTCCGGGAACGCCGCACTTGGGGGGCACCCTGGAGGCTGTCGGCTTCCACCGCCTGGCCTACGGCGGTGATGACCAGATCTACCGGGAGTTCCAGGTATTCCTCAACTGGGACCGGGCGGCGGCGGCCGCTGGCATCGAAGTTGCCCAGCTGCATGCGCTGCACGCGCATGCTCTCCAGCCGGCCGTTACCGCTGCACGACACCGGATTGGCCAGGAAGATGAACTTCACACCCTCGGTCATGGCATCGGTCACTTCCTGTTTGATGGCAGGCATGTCCTCCTGCCTCCGGCGGTAGACGATGGTGACCTCCCGGGCGCCCAGGCGCAGGGCGGAGCGGGCGGCGTCGATGGCAGCATTGCCTCCCCCGATCACCGCCACCCGGCGGCCGGCCAGGCGCATATCCCTTTCCAGGTTCACCCGGCGCAGGAATTCCAGGCTGGAAGTGACGCCTTCCAGCTCCTCCCCGGGTATGCCCAGTTTCTGGTCGGCATGGGCACCCACGGCCAGCAGCACGGCGGCGTAACCCTGAGCGCGCAGACCGTCCACGGTGATTTCCCGGCCTAAGCGGGTGTTGGTGACGAACTTGACGCCCAGCTCCTCCAGGGTGGAAAGCTCAGAGCGCAGGACCTGCTTGGGCAGACGGTATTCGGGAATACCCACGGCCAGCAGGCCGCCGGTTACGGACAGCGCTTCGAACACGGTCACGTCGTAGCCGCCTTGGGCCAAGTAGTAGGCGGCGGTAAGCCCGGCCGGACCCGACCCGATGATGGCCACTTTGGCGTCGCGCCTGCGGGCCGGCGCGGGCAAGGGGAACTGCCCCTGGTTGGCCAGGATCCAGTCGCCGGCAAAACGCTTGAGCGACCGGATGGCCAGCGCCTCATCGAGCTGCTGGCGGCGGCACTTGCTCTCGCAAGGATGGTCGCACACCCGGCCGCAAATGACGGGCAGCGGATTGGCTTGTCTCACGGTGAGGTAGGCGTCGCGGTAACGTCCCTGGCGGATCTGGTCCAGGTAGATGGGGACGTCCACCAGGGCCGGACACGTGTTCTGGCAGGGTGAATCGAACAGGGTGGCACACACCGACGCCGGGCAGCGCCGGTCGCGGATGTGGGCCACGTACTCATCGCGGAAATATCGGATGGTGCTGAGGACCGGATTGGGCGCCGTCTGGCCCAAGCCGCACAGGGCCGAGCTGCGGATCTGGTGGCTCAGCTCCTCGAGTAGCTCGATGTCCCCTTCCCGGCCCTGTCCCTTGGTGATGCGGTCCAAGATCTCGAACATGCGCTTGGTGCCGATGCGGCAGGGCGAGCATTTCCCGCAGGATTCGTCCTGGCAGAACTCGATGAAGAATTTGGCCAGGTCCACCATGCAGGTATCCTCGTCCATGATCACCAGCCCGCCCGAACCCATGATGGTGCCCAGTTCCACCAAGGAGTCGTAGTCCACCGCGGCGTTGAGGTGCGAGGCCGGGATGCACCCGCCTGAAGGCCCTCCGGTCTGGGCGGCCTTGAACTTCTTGCCCCCGGGGATGCCGCCGCCGATGTCAAAGACGATCTCGCCCAGCGGGATACCCATGGGCACCTCCACCAGGCCGGTGTTGCGGATCTTGCCGGCCAGGGCGAACACCTTGGTCCCACGGCTCTTCTCCGTGCCCAAGGAGGCGTGCCACGCAGCCCCGCGCAGGATGATCTGGGGGATATTGGCAAAGGTCTCCACGTTATTGAGCAGGGTGGGTTGCCTCCACAGTCCTTCCACCGCCGGGAAGGGCGGGCGCGGGCGCGGTTCGCCGCGGCGGCCCTCGATGGAGGCCAGAAGCGCCGTCTCTTCGCCGCACACAAAGGCCCCGGCCCCCACCCGGATCTCCAGATCGAAGTCGAAGCCGGATCCGAAGATGTCCTTGCCCAGCATCCCGTAGGCCCGGGCCTGCTCGATGGCGGTACCGAGACGGGAGACGGCCAGCGGATACTCGGCCCGCACGTAGACGTAGCCTTGGTTGGCGTTTACGGCATAGCCGGCGATGACCATGGCCTCGATGACGCTGTGGGGATCGCCCTCCA
>DMHJ01000043.1 GCA_003449495.1 Clostridiales bacterium UBA8153 | reverse complement strand
CACGTCCCTATTTTGCTGACCTGTTGCCTCCCTCAAGTCTTACATGGCTTGCGCCAGGTCATTCAGGCAGGTTGAGGGCGGGGGAACAGTTCCCGCCCTCAACCGGTTGAAACGCGGCCCACCGGTATGGCTACCTTCTCCTCACCACCGCCGCATCGGCGTGGGTCTCTACCAGGTAGTCGAAACGACCCAAGAGCCGGGGGGCAAGCACCAGCCGTAGTGGCAGCTGCAGTTGCACCGACACCGTCGGCACCTCCAGCACGCGCCCGGTGCGCAGGTGGACCAGAGGCTCGGTCGGGCTGGCATTATACACCTCAACTGTCATGCGTAGCACCGCCCTGGCCTCACCGCCCAGCTGGTGGAGAACATTGATTGCTGCGTAGCTTTCCGCCGCCGCCCGGGCCGGCTCGGTAAGCAGGCGGGGCGTGCCTTGGGCCAAAGCCTCAAGGTCTAGCTCCTGCACCCCGGCCAGGGCCGCCAGATCGGCCGACGCCTGCAGGGCGGTGCGGGCATGCAGCAGTAACCCCAGGTCCACCACGAGAGCCAGAACGCCGATGAGCCCTGGCAGAAACAAGATGACCAGCGCCGCCACGGCCCCACGCCTGCAGCTTGTCATCGTAGCCGCTCACTGCGGGTGATGGCGGTACCCCGTAGCTGCATCAGCGGCCCTAACACCGCTTGGACCAGGGGAATCGTAAACCAGTAACGGTAGCTGACGGTGACGGTGATGGGCGTACCGTAAGATGCCGTAGGCGGGACAAACGTCACCTCGGCAGCGTCAACCGCAATGCCGGCCAGGGAAAGGTAGTCGGTTACCCGCTGTCTGGCCCGGGCCGATTCGCCACCATCTACCGCCGCCTGCCGCGCGCCTTCCCGGGCGGCCGCTCCTAGTATGAGGCGCACGTGAAAGGCCAGCCCCAAGTCGATCACGACAAACAGGATGAACAGGAGCATGGTCGCCACCAAAGCGAACTCCACGGCCACGGCTCCACGGCGTCCCATGCCGATCACCCCTATCAGTTCCCGGTTAGCTTCTGAATGATCTCCGCCAGTTTCCCGTTGAGCACTTCGCCCAGGCTGTTCAAGGTCGTGATCAAAGCCACCACCACCAAGGCCAGGATAAGCGCGTATTCGGCTGTCGTCGCCCCCAGGCGGGACCCCAGGATCTTCTTCACCATTGTCATCATCTCAGCTAGCTCCTTTCTACCAGGTACCCATCATGAAGGCCACCAGGTTAGGCACCACCAAGAGCACGAACACCGGCGGCAGGAAGAAGAAAACCGTGCAGATGCTGAGCTTTAACGGCAGCGTGGCAATGGCCGATTCCATGGCATACCGGCGCTGGGTGCGAGCCAACTGGGCCAACTGCCGGAGGGTATCGGCAATGGGTGAACCGAGGAAGTCGGCTTCCGCCATGGCGGCCACAAAGGTGTCCACCTCCGGTAGGGCGGCCTGTTGCCGGGCAGTCTCCAAGGCAGGCCACAGCCGGCGTCCCGCTGCCAGTTGCCCGCACACCGCCACGAAAACCTCCCCCAGGGGCCCGCGCAGGTGGGGGGCCACCGTCATCATACAAGCATACAGGCTGTGGCCGGCTTGGGCACAGGTAGCCATGAGGTCGAGAAACCCCGGGAAAGTGGCCTGCACCCTGCGCCGGCGCCGCCGGGAGTCGCGAGCCAGCAACAGGTCGGGCCACCAGTACGATATCCCCGTTATGCCCATGGCCAGCGGGAGGGAAACGGCGGAAGGCCGGGTCAGTGCCAGCAGCAAGAGCCCGGAGACGCCCGGGAGCAGGGTCTGGAGACGCCGTCGTATCCAGGCCGGTGCACTCACCGCAGGCTTTCCGCTTTTCCGCAGGCCGGCCGCGATATCGCCGGTCCCAACCGGATACGGAAGGTCGGCCACGATGGAAAGCAGGTTCGCCCAGCTGCCCATGGCCTCGCCCAGTAGCTTCCGCCACCTCCGCTGCTTCCTGACCCAAAGCCAGTCTGAAAGCACCAGCACGGCCAGGCCGGTGCACACGGAGGCCAGGAGCGCGCTCACTCCCAACCACCCTCCCCTCGCACCAGGTAGGAGGTGGCAACCAGACCCAACAGCCAGAGCAGACAGGCGACGAGCAGGGCGACCCGTCCTGCCGGGTAGCCGATGAGCGGGGCGAGAGCCTGGGGCTGCCACCTGACCAGGTATAGCGTGAGCAGCACCGGCAGGCTGGCCAGGATACGGGCGCTCAGCCGTGCTTCCACGGTGCGGGATTCCATCTCCTTTTGCAGTAGCCGGCGCTCACGTAAGGTGCCGGCCGCCAGGGTCAGGAGCAGGGGGAGTTCCCCACCTGCCTGTTGGTGGATGGCAAGCACCTCGGACACGTGGTTCAGTCCCGCTCCTTCAGGCCGCGCCACCAGCTCGGCCATGGCCGTGAGTAGCGGCAGACCGGCCTGGTGGCGGCTGATGGCCTGTACCACGGCGGGACCCAGTGGCGGTCCGCAGTGCTGGGCGGCGGTACTGAGGGCCTGGGGCAGGCTTTGCCCGGCCCGCAGGCTGTTGGCAGCCGATAGACACAGGTGCTCGGCTTGTTGACGGTACCTATCCCGCAGCCGCCGTCCGCTCGAGACCGTTCGCCACTTGGCCAACCCGTACCCGGAGATGGCACCCGCCAGCATGCCCCAGGCCTCCCCGGTCAGCCAGACCCCGCCGGCACTCCCGCCTGCCGTCAACATGAGCACGCTCCTTTCTGGAAGCACTACCCTTGACCGGCTTCCTTCCCGGCCTCCGCGTCTTAACCGCGCCAGGCGTCCCGGGAATGTCCGGGAGACCGGCCGTATGGCCATGACAACCGCCAAGACCGCCCCGGCGGCGCACAGGGCTATCAGCGCCGCCCTCATGTCACCGCGGCACCGGGCGCCTCCCTTCCCTCCATGCGGTCCTGCAGCCACCCGGGCAGCCTGCCGGTGGCGACGAACTCAGGCTGCGGCGACCTCCCCCAGGTCAGGTCCTGAAACACCGGGGTAAGCTGGAGCAGACCGTCATCCGGGCGGTTCATCACCGCCATCTCGGTGATGCGGCGCCCACCTCCCTTGACCCGGGTATGATGGATGATTACGTCGATGGCTGTACCCAGGTGTTGGCGGGCCACCGCCAGCGGCAGGCCGCTACCGGCCGTGAGCACCATTCCTTCCAAGCGTTTGAGAGCGTCGGCACAGCTGTTGGCGTGTACCGTGGTCATGGAACCGGGATGCCCGGTGTTCATGCTCTGCACGAGGTCGAAGGCCTCGGCTCCGCGCACCTCCCCGATGATCAGGCGGTCCGGACGCATGCGCAGCGCGTTCCTAACCAAGTCCCTGAGTTCCACCGCCCCCTTCCCCTCCATATTGGCGAGCCGGGTTTCCAGCCTGACTACGTGACGGCCCTCCAGCTTCAGCTCCGCCGAGTCCTCAATGGTGATGAGCCTTTCGGGTACCGGTACCAGATGGCAGACCACATTCAGCGTCGTAGTCTTTCCGGAAGAGGTGCCACCCGACATCACCAGGTTGGCGCGACAGTACACCAGCTGCTCGAGGAACCCGGCCATATCCACGCTCAGTGACCCCAGCCTGACCAGGTCCTGAAGGCGGGACAGGCGCTGCGGGAACTTCCTGATGGTAAGAACCGGCCCGTTTAGCGACAGTGGCGGTAGCACGGCGTTGATGCGGGAACCGTCCGGTAGCCTGGCATCTACGTACGGTGATGAGCGGTCGACGCGCCGGCCCAAGGGCGCCACCATACGGACGATGACATCGGTCAGCTGCTCCTCGCTGTCAAAGGAGACGCCGGTAAGCACCACCTGACCGTCGCGTTCTACATACACCTCGCCGGGACCGTTGACCATGACTTCGCTTACCTGATCGTCCAGCACCAAAGGGTCAATGGGACCGTAACCCACCAGTTCCTGAACGACATGCTCTGCCAGGGCTTCCCGGGACAACTTGGGCAGGCCCAGGCCGTCGCCCACCAGCTGCTGGGTCACCAAGGACTTCAGCTGGCTCCGCTTACCCGCTTCGGTGCGGGCTTTCAGCACCGTAGTCGCATGAGCCTCCAGCACCCGGTCGCGCACCCGGCCCACGATGTCCTCGACCGATGCGTGGCCGGCCGTCCCCGTTCCGCCACGGTGCCTTTCCATTCGCTCTAATAGGGACAAGGGCTCATCCCCTCCGGAATAGGGCTTTGATGCCTCCCCGGGACGGACCCCCGTTGTCCGGGACTCCCGGGCATAGTTTCTGGGCCAGGGCGTCCAAGGCCGCGCCCAGCCGCTGGCTGCGTCCAGTCTCCACCAAGGGCCTACCTTCGAACTGGGAGAGTTCCACCGCCTTGCGGTCCTCCTCCAGCTTGGCCACCACGGGACGCCCGAGAAAGTCCTCTACGCGCTCAGCTCCGATGGGAGCAGCGCCATGCAGGCGGTTTAAGACCACCCAGACCGAGCCGGCCACATCGATCTTCAACTTGGCCATGACTTCCAGGGTCAGGCGCGTCTGGCGCAACGCCGCAGCGTCCTGGGTGGTGACCACTAAGATCCGGCTGGCCTGCTCCATGCACTCGTACACCAGCTCCTCGCCGGCATGGGGAGGCATGTCCACAAACACGCAGCCGAACCGCCGCCGGGCCAACTCCAGGATCTTTAGGACATGTTCTAACCGCACAAAGTCGGCCAGCTCCGGGCGCGCCGGTCCCAGAAGTACCAAGAGACCGGAGTGGGGGTGGCGGATCATGTAGTTTTCCAGGTGCTCGGGCCGGAGTTCGGCAAGGTAGGGTAATAGGTCGACGATGCCTGGCCCGTCCAGCAGGTCCAGGTACACTCCGGTGTCGGCTGAATGCAGGTCCAAATCCAGCAAGGCCACGCTGAAGCGGCTCCGGCGGGCCACCGCCGTGGCCAGGTTGGAGGCAATGAAGGTCTTCCCCACTCCCCCTTTGGGGCTCCACACCACCACCAGCTGCTGTGGAAGGGGAACGCCCGCCGGCTGCGGAGCCACCGGCGGGGTACGCTCGCGGCCACCGCCCGGAAGGGGCTGGCCGACCGGTACCAGCTTGACACCGGGATGTCGCCTGGCCAAAAGCTCGAACTTGGCCGTGAGTTCCTCGCCCAAAAGCACCACCTCTGGACGGCAGTCCAGGATGACGGCATCCAGTAGCGCCGGTTCGGCAAGGTAGGCGACGAAAGCATATTCAGGATGGTCACGCTGCAGGTCGGTCAGGTTCAGGCCGGCTCCGGCCGCCACCGCTCGCAAGGGCGGGGATGCCACCGGACCTGCGTTCCCTTCCGCCTGCCGGGACGGCCGCTTCATGGCCACTCTCTCCTCTTGCCGGGCTGACCGCCCGCCACATTTCTGATTCAGGTCGCTTCAGGGCCGCCCGGGGGTGGGCGGAGCCAGGCTCACAAAGAGCGTGCCCGTCTCCAAGGCCAGGGCCAGTTTTTCCGCCTCGGCGGGAGTGACCAGGAGGATGAGGCCACCAGGGGAGCTATCCCGGCCTCCGGTGTACCGCCCTCCGCGTTCGTCACGCACGTCCAGTACCATGGCCCCCCGGACCAACGTCGCCGCCAGCACCGCGCCCAGTCTTAGATTGGTACTGACATGGACCACGTCCACCCGCTGGCCGGGTGACAGCACTGCGGCCAACCCCCGGAATCCGCGGGCAGGCACGTAGAAGGCACGGAGCTCGTAGGGCACCCGCGCCACCAGCCCTTGATGTGCCGGGTCCGCCGAAGTCTTGACCACCAGCACTTGCTCGCCCGGCACCATGGACAAGAGTGCCACCTTGCCCATGACCGCGCGGCGTTCGCGAAAAGCGGCCGGATGAATGGCGTCCGGGTGCACGTGAGTTGTGCTGACCATGGCTGCGGTGATGACCGTGCCGGCTTCAATGGGAACGGAGGCTACTACCACTGGTCCGGTCAGCCGCAGGTCGGCCAGATAGCCATACACGTTGGCTCCGGCTACCAGTGACAGGGCGATGGCCAGGATCAGATGGCCGTACTCACGCAGGCGGACCACGCACTCACCGTTCCTCTCTGCGTATGCTTGGAGACTCCCGCTTCCTCGGCCGGTACCCCCCGCAGGCGAAACCCCCGCCGGCCAACGGCACAGCCGCTTGTTAGGCTGGCGGGCCCAGCCTGCGGCCCGGGGGACCGGTACACTCCTCCGTCGTGTTCAGGCCCCGCTGGTGCCGGGCGGCACCCGTTGGGCGGACCCGGCGGAAGCGCAAAATCAGGAAAGACCGGCAAGGGCGAGGGCGCCGGTGGCTATTGAATTTTTTGGTTCAGGCAGGCAGACTCCATTTCGAGCAGAAGCTGCGCCGGGACCACCTGGGACACAGGCGCCTTCCCGCTTGCGCCCGTCCCTATTCCATTCACCGCCTCTCCGGTGTACCATCGTCAGCAAGTTGGAAGCTGCCCACCGATTATCCTCACCGGTCTTCCTGGTTTTGCCGTGGCTGCCAGATTCTGGTCCGGCACCGCCATTTTACGGCCCCTCCCTGCGGACGTCAAAGGCTTTTTCTCGACAAGGTTCGCCTGTCCCCGGTAGCCGGCGCCGGGCTTTTGCGCGCCTCTTCCCCTATCCACTGGCAGGAATTGGCAGGCCGTTGTGGAACCGGACGTCCTGAGGGCGGGTGGTCCAGACTAAGGAGGACTTCCCCGTGAGATCCCGCAGGCTTAGATCCGCCGTACTCGGCCTGGTCCTGACCGCCTGGGTCTTCGGCCCGGCCGGTCCGGCCCAGGCCGGGGACCCTTGGTACCTCGACGTCGCCCATCACTGGTCGCTCAATTACGTGCGAGTCATGTGGGAGGAAGAGGTGACCGATGGTTGGCTGCTGTCCCAGGGCACCCTCGCCATGTTCCAGCCCGACCGCGCCATCACCCGGGCCGAGTACGCCGTACTCTTAGCCAAAGCTTTCCGCCTGACCCCTGGCAGCTTGCCCGTCCCCTACCTTGACATCCCGGCAACACTGACCGTATACGAAGTCAAGCCGGCCTTCGGGCTGATCTCGGCGGCTTACCACCGGGGCATACTCACGGAACCCGGTGCGTTCTTCCTGCCCCGGCATCACGTGCCCCGGGAAGTAGCGGTGGCCTATCTCTTGGCCGGGCTCGGCCTAGAGCCCTACGCCTTCGGCCTCTCCCCCTCCGAGGTGGCCATGGCCCTCTTCCCGTTCGCCGACCATGCTGCCGTGTCGTCCCGGTTCCGCCCCTTCATGGCCGCCGCCATCCGGCTAGGCATCATCCGGGGGTTTGAAGACGGAACCCTGCGTCCCCACCGGCTGATGACCCGGGCCGAAGCTGTAGTGGTGGTGTACCGCTCGTGCATCCTGTTACTGCGGGTAACCCCTCCCGCCTTCTCCCCCGACGGTGACGGGCTCGCCGACGCCACTGAGATTTTCCTGGATGTGCTGAAGAACCGCAACGCCACCGGCTGGAATCTGGCCATCACCGATCTCCAAGGGGTCGTACTGCGCACGTTCAACCCGGCGCCAGCCACCCCGGCGGCCCCACCGGCCAGCGTGGTCTGGAACGGGGCCAATGCCGCAGGCGTCCTGTTGCCCCCCGGTCAATACTTCGCCCGGGGATGGGTGCAGGACCGTAACCGTCTGGTTCACTGGTCGGTCATGCAGCCTATCCAGCTGGTCGACTACCAGGTGCGGGGTTACGTACTACCGGCGGTGGTCCGGCCGGGCCAGGCAGCCGGACTGCACGTGCACACCAGCATCCCCGCGGCCCGGGTCTGGTGGACCGGCGGCGCGCAGGCGGGTGAGGCGGAGGCGCGAGGGGGTAGGCGCCAGTGGTCCGGTCTCTACCCGGTTCCGGCGCACGGGCAGGACGGGACTTACACCGTAGAGGTACGGGCGAGTTTTCCCTCGGGGGCCATTCGAGGCACGTTACTTGCCTTCCAGGTGGTCGGCGATCTAGCGCTCATGGCCTGGGTGTATCCGGTGACCGCTTCCCCCGGCCAGCGCCTGGTGGTGGAGGCCATAGCTTGTCCCACTGTCACCCAAGTACACGCCGGCTTCTCCGACGGCCATACCATAGCGCTGGTACCCGGCCCGTGGCGGTGGACCGGCGAGCGGGTGTTGCCGGCGGACCTGGCCACCGGCCTGCAGGCGGTCAGCGTCACCGCCCGGGCTCCGGGCCGGGAGCGTTCCGTGCAAGTGAACTTCTGGCTGGAAGCCGACGTGCGGGAGGATTACGCCTTCATCCTGACCTACTAAGGCGTGCCAGTTTCCTCAAGCTGAGCTGCCGGGTAACGTTGGACGGGTAGTCCTCTTGATCCAGGCCATCGAGGGACTCGGCCAGTTCCTGCCCGGCCTGGGAGGTGTTCCCTCCGTCCGCGTGGATGGCGGCGAGCCAGTAGTGCCCGTCGGGAACATCCGAAGCCAGCGTCACCGCTTGCTGCAGGTGACGCTTGGCTTCTTCCGAGCGCTGCATGGCGTACAGGATCTCCCCCAGGTTGCTGTGGGCCAGCGCCCGGCCGGCGTCAAGCTGTAGCGCCCGCGTCGTCGATGGCAGCGCGCCGGCGTAGTCTCCCCCATCCTTCTGTACCATCCCCTGCACCACCCAAGTCACCGGATGCAGAGGCTGCAGGCTCACGGCGCGCCCGGCCTCTCGTAGCGCTTCCGGCCGTTTGCCCAGCTTGAGTAAGGCTAAGACTAGGTCCGGCCGGGCGTGGACCTGGTGGGGAAGCTGGACCAGGGCAGCCTCCAGCAAGGGGGCAGCTTCCGGGTAGTCGCCCTCCCCCAGGGCCTAGCGGCCCAGCTGAACCCGGACCTGGGGATCGGCGGATCCGGCATCTACCGCCTTGCGCTACCGGGCCACCGCCTTTTTGCCGTCGTTGAACAGAAGCTCATGAGCCGTGCCGGCCAAGCCTTGCAGGAACCCACGGCCGGCAAGCTAGCCTGCGGTCACCCAGGCGCCGGTGACGCCGAGTACCCAGGATAGGCGCGGCCCGGCCATCGCCACCAGCCCGGCGCCGGCTTAGGAGCGCCACCACGGCACCCAATGACCACCCGTGCGCCAGCCTGGACTTGGCCAGCACCGGCGTCCACCTCCCGTCTCCAGTATGCCCAGAGACGGCAAGCCGGCCTAGGGCTCGGCGTCCACCTCAAGCACGGGCAACTCGGGGCGGACCGGGGCCGGGTATTTTAGCCCACTACCGGTGTTGAGTACCACCACTTCCTCCCCGGCATCCAGCCAGCCGCGGTCGCGCAGGGCGGGCACGGCGGCCAGCCCGGCCGCGCCCTCCGGGCCCACGTACAGGCCGTGCTTGGCAGCCACGGCCTGCACCCGCTCGATCTCGCCGTCAGAGATGGCCACCGCCGTGCCTTCCGTTTCCGCGATGGCCTGCAGCACGATAAAGTCGCCGTGGGCTTTGGGCACGCGCAGCCCGGCCGCCACCGTGCCGGCGCCCGTCCAGAATTGGGAAACCGGGGCGCCCTGCCGGTGGGCGCGGACGATGGGGGCGCAACCCTCAGCCTGCACCGCCACCAGCCGGGGGAAGCGGCCCTTCTCCAACCAGCCCAAGGCCTGCAGCTCCTGGATTGCCTTCCAGATCCCGATTAGTCCTTCGCCGCCCCCCGTCGGGTAGATGATGGTCGAGGGCACACGCCAGCCCAGCTGCTCCGCAATCTCTAGGCCCATGGTCTTTTTGCCCTCGACCCGGTAAGGTTCTTTGACCGTGGACACCTCAAACCACCCGCGGCGCGCCACCCCCCGGGCCACGATCTTGCCGGCATCGGAGATGAGGCCCTTCACCAGATAAGTGTGGGCTCCGTACGCTACGCACTCATGCATGTTGACTACCGGAGCGTCCTCAGGCATGATCACCGTCAGCTCGAGTCCAGCCAATGCACAGTAGGCCGCCCAAGCGCCGCCCGCATTGCCGGCCGTGGGCATGGCCACGTGGCCGATACCCAGGACCTTGGCCATGGTTACACCGGTGGCGGCGCCCCGGGCCTTGAAGGAACCGGTGGGGCATAATCCCTCGTCCTTGACCAGCAATCCCCGGCACCCGAGGGCACGCCCGAGTCCCGGCAGCTCCACCAGGGGTGTCATCCCCTCCCCCAGGGTGACCGGCGGGTAGCCCGCAGGTACGGGTAGCAGCTCGGCATAACGCCACATGGTGGCCGGTCGCCCGGCCAGCCCCTCCGGGGTCAGGTGGCGTCCTACGGCTTCGAGGTCGTAGCGAACCAAGAGGGGCAGACCACAGGACTGACACAGGTTGGCGGGCTTGCCCGCCGGATGGGACCGGCTGCAGGCACTGCATTCCAGGTGGGTTACGAACAATGGCTTCCTCTCCCTTCTAGCTAAACATCTCATCGCGCACCGCGTGGCTCACCCCGCACGGTCTACCCGGCAACGACAGTTGTACAACTCGGCGCCCACGCGCAGATCGGTCAAGCCGGGAGGGGTCGGCAGGTTGGCGCCGATGCCGTCAAGAACCGGCCTTCCCTTCGCAGGCCATCACCCCATCCTCCCGCCCTACGGCCCGGGGCCGGGCCCGTCCCCACAGCGCCCATCGGGGCGACGAGACTACCCCGGGATGGCCGGGGGAGAGCCCCGGCCCGCTCAGGGCATCCGGGTGTAGATCCACCAAGGCCGAGCCGCCGGCCCCGACCATACCGGTATGGAACTGGGAGTGCGTGTGACCTCCGTGTCGGGGCGAAAGGAAGGAGAGAGGATTGCGGTACGCTGTGGGGCATAAGGGGGCCCGACTGCGCCGGCCTTTCCGCCATCATACCCTGTGCCTCGCGCCGGCCAGTGCGGGGCGGGGCCCCCCGCGCCCTTCAGCATGTGGGAGCGTGGGCGGGCGCATGGTGGCTCTCCATGCGGGCATGGCCTTGGTACGCAGGAAGCCTGCCGTGACCGGCTGCCCGGGGTCGCCCGCCACCGTCTCCGGCCGGCTCCCGCCGTCACCGGCATGGTGCCAATGGTCGCAACAGCTCAGCGGACAGGCGGTGTGTCTGCCGGTCACCAGTACTCCCCCGCCGCCATTATAGCACAGGGCCGGGCGGCGCACGAAAGAAGACCCGGGAGTTGTCTCCCGGGTAGGTTCCGGCGCCCGCGCGGGGGGGTGCACGTGACGCCGGCTTTCCGACTAGCCAGGCTCCTTGGGTCAGCTCTAAGTTTATGCCGCTTGCTTCCGGAAAGCATCCGACTCCGGCCCTAGCGAACATAGGACGCCGGTCCCGTGCGGGCCGGTGGTAGGCCGTGGCGCACCGCCAGTAGCGCGGCGTTGGTCCGGTCGGATACCCCGAGTTTCTCGAACACCCGGGACAGGTGGTTTTTCACCGTCTTCTCGCTGATAAACAGGGCGCGGGCGATCTCACCGTTGGACATGCCTGCCGCCACCAGCGACAAGACTTCGGCCTCCCGTGCCGTCAGCCCACCCATGAGAGTCCTTCCCTCCCCCGTGGCCAGGCGGACGTATTCCTGCATCAGTCGCCGGGCCACCGTAGGACTGAGGTACGCGCGGCCGCCCGCGTCCTCCCTTACCGCACGCACTAGCAGACTAGGC
>DMHJ01000084.1 GCA_003449495.1 Clostridiales bacterium UBA8153 | reverse complement strand
GCCCGGGCCTCCAATCCCTACGGGGATGGCCGGGCCGCCGCCCGTACAGTGCAGGGCATCCTCTATCACTTCGGGCGACGACCCCGGCCCCCGAGACCCTGGCAGCCGGAAGGTGGTGAAGGAGATGACCCGGAAAGCCCTGGAGGAAATCTGGCGGGCCGAGGCTGAAGCCGAGGCCATAGTCGAAGCGAGCCGGGCCCAGGCCGCCGCCCGGCTGGAAGCGGCGCAGCGTGACGCACAGGTCGCCGCCGACCGGGCGTGTGCCGAAGCCGCCGCTCAAGGCCGCGAGGAAATCGAGAACACCCGGTTGCGCGCGGAAGCTCAGGCCGCTCACCTGCGGGCGCAGGCCGAAGAGGAATGCCGGCAGCTGTCGGCCCGGGCGGACGGCCGCATGGACGCGGCGGTAAGTCTCGTCGTCGAGAGGATCGTGACCTACTTTGGCCGTAGCTAGGATGAAGAAAATCAGTGTGCTGGTGCTCAAGCCCTTGGCCTGGCAGGTCCTGGAGGTCCTCCAACGGCAGGGCGCGGTGCAGCTGGTGCGTGCCCGCACCGAGGATCCCGACCTGGGGAGCGGCCTGGCACCGGTTCCTGTGGAAACTGGGGAGATCGAGCGCGAGTTGGAGAAGGCCCGCCTTTGCCTGCGCCATCTTACCCGGTTCTGGCGGGAACGCAAAGGCTTTATCGCCAACTTCATTGGTGCGCGCCGGGGGGTCTCCCGGGCCCAGCTCGCCCAGAATGCCGGACAGTTCTCCCCGGATGAGCTGTTCGCCGGGTGCAGCCGGGCGGAAAGCCGGTTGGACGAAATCAAGCAGTCCCGGTCCGGCTTGACTGCCCGCCGGCAGGCGCTGCTGGCCTGGCAGGCCCTGGACATGCCCCTGGAACAGCTGACCGATACTCCGGGCTGCCGTGTGATCACCGGCCAGCTGGCGGTGCGGGAGTTGTCCCGGGCGCAGCAACTGACGCAAGCTGTGCCCGTACACCTGGAAGTAGTCCACCAGGATGGCCGCCACGCCTACGTGGTGGTGTTGGCCCGGCGGGATAGTGCGGACGCCGAGGCGGCAGTGCGCGCCATGGAACTTACCGCCGTATCCTTGCGAGAGCTGGCAGGCACCCCCGCCCAGCTACTCGCCGGCGTGGACCGGCAGCTGCAGGAGCTGGAGCAGGAAGAGGCCGAGATCGCCGCGAGGGCCCGGCAGCTGCTGGGCGAGGTCCCGCGCCTGCGCATGTACGCGGACTGGGTAGCCCTGGCCGGACAGGTGCGTAACCGGGCCGCGGACCTGGGCGCTACTGCCGCCACCGTGCTCTTGCGCGGCTGGTGCCCCGAGCGGCAGGTGGAGCGCATCCGGGAAGCCCTTTACGCCATCTCTCCCGCAGTGGAACTGGTGGCGGAAGACCCCGGACCCGGCGACCGGGTGCCTGTGCGGCTGGAAAACCCCGGCTGGGTCCAGCCCTTTGAGGTGATTACCGGCATCTACGGGTACCCCAAGTACGGGGCGCTGGACCCCACGCCCCTCTTGGCCCCGTTTTTCCTGGTGTTTTTCGGCCTGGCCTTGTCCGATGCCGGTTACGGCATCGTCCTTACCTTCCTGTCGGTCTTGGCCATACGCAAGCTGGACCTGCCCCGGGGCAGCACCAGACTGCTGCGGCTTCTGGCGTATGCCGGCGTGTCCACGGTAGTCTTCGGTGCCCTCACCGGCGGCTGGTTCGGCGACCTGTTTGATTTCCTGCCCGTGCCTGCGCTCAGGCAGGCCCGGGCTGCCCTCACGGTTTTGGACCCGCTCCAGCAGCCCATGACCATGCTCTTGGTGTCGTTGGCCCTGGGGCTGGTCCAGATCTGGTTCGGGCTGTTCCTCAAGCTCCGGGCATTCTTGGCCCGGGGGGCCTGGGCGGACGCCCTCTGGGAGACCGGGCCCTGGCTGTTTCTCCTCCCGTCCCTGGTGCTCATGGCTGCGGGTCCGGCGGGTCCGTGGCGCCAGTATGCGCAGAATGCGGCCTTGGCCGGGGCGCTGTGGGTGATGGCCGGCGCTTCTCGCCAGCAACCCAAATGGTACCTGAAGCCTTTCACCGGGCTCTGGGCCCTCTACTCCATCACCGGCTACTTCGCCGATACCCTGTCCTACTCGCGCCTGTTAGCGCTGGGCCTGGCCACCGGCGTCATCGCCTCGGCCATCAACCAAATCGCCCGGTTGGGTGCCGACATCCCGGTGGTGGGCGCCGTAGCCTTCGTCGCCATCATGTTAGGCGGTCACGCTTTTAACCTGATCATGAACGTACTTGGCAGCTTCATCCATTCCGGCCGCCTGCAGTTTGTCGAGTTCTTCAGCAAGTTCTTTGAAGAGGGGGGCGGCGCGTTCCGGCCATTCCGGGAGGAAACCGAATTTGTGCATGTCATCGATTAGGACATTATCGACTAGGACGGATAGCAGGAGAGCAGAGGAGGAAGAACCAGCATGTTCGCCATGAGCTTGGGCATCGTCGCCGCCACTATAGGCATCGCCATGATCAGCATCGGCTTGACTCTGCTGCAGATAACCATGTCCGGCCTGCCCATCGCCTTGATGGGCGCGGCCTTCGCCGTAGTATTGGGCGGTGTAGGTTCCAGCATGGGTGTGGGCCTTGCCGGTGAGGCCGCCGCCGGGGTGATAGCTGAAGACCCGGACAAATTCGGCAAGCTCTTGCCGCTGCAGGCCTTACCGGGCACCCAGGGCATCTACGGCGTACTCGCCGCGTTCTTGGTCATGTTCCGGCTGGGCATGTTCGCAGGCCAAGTGCCGGTGCTCACCGTAGACCAGGGCTGGCAGGTGTTCTTCGCCTGCCTGCCGGTGGCCCTTACCTGCCTGGTGTCCGGCATCTACCAGGGACGGGCGTCGGTGGCGGCCATCGGACTGGTGGCCAAGCGACCCGAGGAATCGGGCAAGGCCCTGATCATGCCGGCGATGGTGGAGACCTACGCCGTGCTGGGCCTGATCGCCACCATCCTGCTGCTCATGTTCGGTGTCAATATTTAGCTCCGGGAGGGCCACAACATGCCCTTAGATGCCATTACCGCTCACATCCGGCAGGCGGCCCAGAAAGAGCAGGCGGCCATCGCCGCCCGGGCCGAGGCGGACATCGCCGCCCAGCAGGCCGCGGCTGCTGCCAGTGCCCAGGCCGGGGCGGCAGAGGTGCGCACAGCCTACGCAGCGGAGGCCCAGGCCCTGGAAAGACGCGTTCTCACCTTGGCGCAGCTGGAGGCCAGGCGCCGGCTATTGGAGGTCCGGCGGCGGGCAGTGGAAGAGGCCCTGTCCTCGGCCCTGACTCGCCTGTCCGGTTGGCCCGACCGGCGGTACCTGGAGCTTTTGCAGAAGATCATCGTGGATAATTCCCAGACCGGCCGGGAGGAGCTAGTGCTCAATGCTGCCGACCGGGCCCGCCTTACCCCGGACTTTTTGGACCGGGTCAATGAGGCGTTGCGGTTCCGGGGACTGCCGGGAGGCATCACCTTGGCCCAGCGTACCGCCGCCATCAGCGGTGGCTGCATCCTGGCCGGTACCGAAGTGGAGATCAATGCTTCCTTTGATGCGGCACTAAAGACGCTTAGCGACGATCTGGAGCCGGAGGTTGCCGCGACGTTGCTGGGCGACAGGAGCTGAGGGCATGATCGCGTACGAAGAAGCCGATTACGCCCAGGCCGTCGCCCGCTGCCGGGCGCTGGAGGGCCGGCTGCTGCGGCGGGCGGACCTCGACCGGTTGTTGGAGACTCCGGGTTTGGGTGAGTGCTGGAAGCTCGCCCGCGACCTGGCCGGGATCCAGGAGAGCGGGCAGGTGGACGAGTTTGAGGCAGCGCTGGGAGCTGAGCTGGCTCGTTTCTACGCCTATGTGAGCGGGTTTCTGCCCGACTCCTCCGTCCCCGGGTGGCTCCTGTTGCGTTACGACTACCACCACCTGAAGGTGCTCATGAAAGAGATGTGGCTGGGGGAAGCCGCCGATGCCGCCGCCTACGGCCGGCTGGGAAACTATGCCATAGCCCAACTGCGTCGCCAGCTGAGCTCGCCCGAATCCGAGGAGCCCGAGTATCCGGAAGTAGTCGCTTCCTGGAAGGACCGGTTGCCTCGAGCCTACCGGTCCGCCATCGCCGCGGCCCGGCAGGCCTGGGAGGAAAGCGCAGGTGCCCAGGTCATCGATTTGGTCTTGGACCGCTTCCTGTTCGCGGCCATGGCCGGGCAGGCCACGAACCTGGGGCCGTTGTTCCAGGAATTCACCGCCGCCCTGGCCGACCTGGCCAACCTCAAAGTGCTATTGCGCTGCGCCCGCCTGGGCAAGGACCGGGCCTTCTTGAGAGAGGCCCTGGTGCCCGGGGGGGCCATCCCGGTGCCCAAGTGGCTGGAG
>DMHJ01000107.1 GCA_003449495.1 Clostridiales bacterium UBA8153 | reverse complement strand
GTGTCCTTTTCACGCCGAGAAGACTCCGTCCTTTAACGTGAACCCGGAAAAGGCCATCTTTCATTGCTTTGGCTGCGGCGAAGGCGGGGACGTGTTCGCCTTCATCATGAAGCGCGATGGGCTGGATTTCCGGGCGGCCGTGGAGAGCCTGGCCGAACGGGCGGGAGTAGCCTTGTCCAAGGCCCCTCCGACCCCGGCGCAGCTGGAGGCCGCCGGAATCCGGCATGCCCTGGAGCTGGCCTGCCAGTACTACCAGGCAGCTCTGGCGGCCGGGGCTGGAGCCGCGGCCCGAGAGTATCTCAAGGGACGAGGGATCGGGCAGGAGGCCATCGCCACGTTCAGGTTGGGATACGCTCCGGCCGGCTGGCGGTCTACGCTGGATGCCCTGGGACGTAAGGGCATCCGGCCCGACACCCTGATTAGGGCGGGTCTGGCAGTGGGCGGCAAGCGCAGGCCGTACGACTACTTTCGCGACCGGCTCATGTTCCCCATCGCCGACGGGCGGGGCCGGGTGGTGGGGTTTGGAGCTCGGACTCTCGGTAGTGGTGAACCCAAGTATCTGAATTCTCCGGAAAGCCCCCACTTTTCCAAGGGGCGTACCTGGTACGGGTTGCATTTGGCCAGGGACAGCATCCGGCGGCAGGGCCGGGCGGTGGTGGTGGAGGGGTACACCGACGTCGTTGCCGCGCACCAGGCCGGCTTCACTCAGGTAGTGGCGTCTTTAGGTACGGCGCTCACCCGGGACCAGGCCCGGTCATTACACGTGTTGTCACCGGAACTGGTCATCGCCTACGACGCAGATGCGGCCGGGCAGGCCGCGACCTGGCGTGGGCTGGAGATCTTCCGGAACCTCGGGGGTACGGTGAAGGTGGGCATCATGCCCGAGGGGGAGGATCCCGATGATCTCATCAGGAAGCAGGGTCCCGAAGGGTTTAGCTCCGTCTTGGCCGGGGCCCTGCACTTAGTGGACTATCGCTACACCATGATCAAACGGGAGCAGGACCTGACCAGTCCCGAAGGGAAGTCCAGAGCGGTAGGAGCGTTGGCGCCGCTATTGGCGGCGGTGACCGATGCCGTGGCACGGGAGGCTTACGTGGCCAAGTTCTCAAACGACCTGCGCGTACCGGCGGAGATCCTGGCCGGAGCCGTGGTTCGTAGCATTGAAGCGGCAGCATACGGGCATAAGAGGCCGGAAAAGGCCCATACCGCAAATCGCGGACGAACTCTGGGAGACCCGGGACCGGCTGCCATTAGCCCGGCCGTACTGGAGGCCGAGAAGGAACTGATCCGGTTGATGCTGGTAGATACGGGCAACATCACCGAGATCAAGGCGAAGCTGGATGAGGGGAAGTTCGTGAGCCCGGACTGCCGGGCGGTGGTCGACCGGCTCTACCGGTGGCAGGTAGATGAGGGGCCAGTGGACATGGCACGCCTCATGTCTTTCCTGGGCGAGAACTCCGGAGCCACCTCGCTGGTGGCCATGATGTGCGTGGAGGATACGACCTACCCGGCGGAGACGGCCAAGCGGGTGCTGGCCGACTGCGTGGAGGTCCTCAAGCGCAGGCGTCTGGAAGAGTTGGGCAAGTTACTGGCCGCTGCAGACATGGAGGGCCAGAAGGCACAGAGTGGCGTCATCGTTGAGTACCAGGCTCTCCTAAAGGAACTAAAGGGCTCACGGACAGGCTGACGGATTTCCCTCTATGGCTCTCTGCCAGGGACCGGGGAGATGTAATGAGCAAGACCATAGCTAAGCACGAGTCGGTGCAGGCACTCATAAGGGCGGGGCAGCAAAAAGGTGTGCTGACCTACGAGGAAATCATGGATGCCCTGCAGGGTGTGGAGCTGGGGCCGGACGAAATCGACGATGTGTACGAGGCCTTGGCCGACTCGGGAGTGGAGATCTCCAGCGGGGTCAAGGAGGTTCAGCCCGGTTTGAACCCGGAGCCCGCCTCTGACGGGGATGAGGCCGTCGACCTCAGCCTGCCCGAGGGCGTGGCCATTGACGACCCGGTCCGCATGTATCTAAAAGAGATCGGGCGGGTTCCTCTACTTACTGCCCCGGAGGAAGTGGCGCTGGCCAAGCGCATCGAGGCGGGAGACCGGGAGGCCAAGCGCCGGCTGACCGAGGCCAACTTGCGCTTAGTGGTCAGCATCGCCAAGCGCTATGTGGGACGGGGCATGCTATTCCTCGACCTCATCCAAGAGGGCAATCTGGGGCTGATCAAGGCCGTGGAGAAGTTCGATCACGCGAAGGGATATAAGTTCTCAACCTACGCCACGTGGTGGATTCGCCAGGCCATCACCCGGGCCATAGCCGATCAGGCGAGAACCATCAGGATACCCGTGCACATGGTGGAGACCATAAATAAGCTCATCCGGGTGCAGCGCCAACTCCTGCAGGAACTGGGGAGGGAGCCCACGGCCGAGGAGATGGCGGACGAGTTGGGGGTGTCGGTAGAGCGGGTCCGGGAGATCATGAAGGTCGCCCAGGAACCGGTATCGCTGGAGACGCCCATTGGGGAAGAGGAGGACAGCCACCTGGGCGACTTCATCGAGGACGAGGAAGCCCAGGACCCGGCCGACGCGGCTTCATTCCTGTTGCTGAGGCAGCAGATCGAAGAGGTGCTGGAGACGCTTACCCTGCGGGAGCAGCGGGTGCTCAGGCTGCGTTTCGGCCTGGATGACGGGCGATTGCGCACCCTGGAGGAAGTGGGCCAGCACTTCGGGGTCACCCGTGAGCGCATTCGCCAGATCGAAGCCAAGGCC
>DMHJ01000160.1 GCA_003449495.1 Clostridiales bacterium UBA8153 | reverse complement strand
GTCCGCAGCCTGACGCCGTGTCGCTCCGCCGCCCGGGCGTAGGCCCAGGTTACGTGGAATGGATTGCAGTGTCCATCGGTAGGACAGAAAGTGGCGCCCAGGAGACCGCTGGTGTTCAATATGGGGACAATGTCCCGCAGCTGGGCGGGGTCCACAGCTCGCGCCGGGATCCCCAGGCTCTGCTGCAACCGCAGATTCGCGGCAAACTGCTCCCACTCCCGCGGGCTATGGGCCAGGATGAGGTACCCGTGCTGTTTGAACTCGATGTTGCCCGGGTATGCCAGTTCCTCATTGAGGGTCTCGAAACGGCGCACACTTTCCCGGGCCAGGACGCAATTCATCTCGGTCCCCCATTGCTGGCGGACTCCCGCCGCGCAGCGTCCGGTGGAACCGCTGGCCAGGTGCGCCTGTTCCAGCACCACCACGTCGCTGCAGCCGGCTCGCGCCAGGTAGTAGGCGATGGCGCAGCCGATGACGCCGCCGCCGATGATGACCACTCCCGCCCGCTCACCCATGGAGATCGCCCCGATCCTCGCGCTCGGCTGCGGCCAGGCTCCCCAGGAGCACGGCCTTGCCGGGCGGGCGGAAGCGCGGCAGGGCGATCTCCCCCAGCGGCCGTGAGCCGGCCCGGGCCAGCTCCTGCGCCACCAGCATGCCGCAGGTCCGCCCCTGGCAGGCCCCCATGCCGCAACGGGTCAACCGCTTGACCTCATCAAGGGTAGCGGCCCCGCACAGGAGGGCCCGGCGGATATCCCCCAGTGTGAGATCCTCGCAGCGGCAGATGATCACCTCATCCTGCGGCTCCATCCCCGGCACCTCCCTCTCGCGGCCGCACGTGTCGTACCTGGCCGCACCGGTCCAGCTCCAGCTCCACCCACACCACCGGTGTACCGAGGAAAGGGCGGCCGCGCACTACCCGCACGGTGGTACCCTCTCCGACCCGCTTCCCCTCCCGGTCATAGCAGGACAGCGCTTCTCCTGCCTCGGGCAACGGCAAGAGCTCATAAGGGAGCTTCAGCAAGGCTTTCCCGGGGGCCCAGGTGCAGTCAACCACGAAAATGGCCAGCCCCGGACAGTGCTGGACGCAGTTGCCACAGCCGTTGCAGCGGTCATGATCCACCTGGGGCAGGTCGTTGATGTCCGTGAAGGGCAGCACGGCTCCCTGACTACAGGCCTCGTAACAAGGGTCGCAGGGGATCTTCTCGAAGCACTCGAACACCGCCACGGCGCCGCGGCGTGCTCTCTCCGGCCCGGGCAGACAGAGCGCCAGCTGCTCCGGTGTGGGCACACCCGTTCTCTCCAGCATCAGCCCGCCCCTTCCCGCAACAGCTGCAGACCCCGGCGGATCTTGCCGGCGGTGGGCCCCTGGCGCAGGGCCGCCAGGTCGGCCCGGGTCTCCTCTACCGCTTCCTCATATCCGGCGGCATAGCCCAGCCTGCGGGAGGCGCCCAGCCCGGCCAGCCGCCCGGTCGCCATGGCGCTGGAGGCCTCCTCCACGCCTCCGGCGTCGCCCGCCACGTACACCCCCGGTACCGATGTCTCCCCCACCTCATCCCGGACCGGCACATGACCGCCCAGCTCCGCCACGTAGCGCATGGCACAACCGGCCTGCCAGAGCAGGTCGGTCAAGGGAGACAGACCCACCGCCAGGCCAATGGCATCGCAGGATAGCCGCCGCTCGCTGCCGGCCACCCCTTCCCAGCGCTCATCCAGCTGCCAAATGCTGGCCATTTCCACGGCCGGGCTACCGTAGGCTGCCTTCACCGAATGGGACACCAGGATGGGCACGCCCAAGCGCCGCAGTTTGGACGCGTGCACGGCGTAGCCGCCGATGCGCGGTGCGGCCTCCACCACCGCCGCCACCTCCACGCCCGCCTGGACCAGCTGGTAGGACACGATCAACCCGATGTTGCCCGCCCCCACCATGAGCACGCGGCGACCCGGCCGGACGCCGTAGACGTTCATGAGGGTCTGCACGGCCCCGGCCCCGTAGACGCCGGGCAGGTCGTTACCAGGAAAAGCAAGCATGCGCTCGCTGGCGCCCGTCGCTATCACCAGAGCATCCGGCCGGACTTTCAGGAACCGCCCCCCGCGATCTACGGTGAGCACGCCGTCGGCCGGATAGTACCCCAGGGCGGTACTGGCCGGCCAGAATTCGACGCCTTGCTCTCGCGCCTCCCCGGCCAGGACGCCGGCCAACTCAATGCCGCGGGTCCCGGCCCGTTGCCGCCTGGATCCAAAGAACTTATGGGTCTGCTTGGTCAACTGTCCTCCCGGGTGATGGGCATCATCCAGCACCAGCACCCGGGCGCCCTGGCCGGCGGCGGCCACGGCGGCGCACAACCCGGCCGGGCCGGCCCCTACCACCGCCACTTCCACCCTGGTCAACCCGGCGCACCTCCCAGGCGCTGCCGGCCGTGTTGCACCTGCACGGTCATACCCAAGACCAAGGGCTCCACGCACGCCCGCACATTGGCCCGGCCGTTGACTACCATAAAGCAAGAAGAGCAGCGACCGTTGGCGCAGAAAAAGCCGCGGGGGCGATGCAACACCGGGCTATAATGTAGCACCTGGACCCCGGCGGCATGCAGGGCGGCGGCGATGGGCTCGCCTTCGTAGCCCTCAAGAGTCCGCCCTTCGAAGGAAAAGGTCACCCGGCGCCCCCGGCTCAATGGCAGAATGGGATGTTCAGTGATGCGCAAAAAGTTCCCCCCCACCCGGACCCAGTCGCCGCCGGCACCTGGTGGGTTCAGCCCTGCTGGGGCTGGAAACTCCCGGGCCGGCCCGGCGGCTTCCTCCCACCCCGGCTACCCTCCTTCACCTCTGCCTTGCGCTGCCACCTGATGGCAGCTGCCACCTCCGGCGGGTTTCCGCCACCGCCCCCCGGTATTGGCGATGACCGCCCCGGCACCGTGGGCGCCGCTAGCGGGTCCAGCCAAACCGTACGCCTCAATACCGCTTGCCGCGGATAAACTGCCGCTGGGCACTTCTCGACCCGGGCATTTTGCCGGTGATTTTCGCCAAGCGGCAGGTTTTTTCCTCTTGCCGGCGAGCGGGACGCCGGGGGGCCGCCGGCCGGCCCGGCACGAAAACCCAAGCAGGTGGCGTCTTGCCACTGCCAAGCTCAGCCGTCCCGCCAGCTTTTGGGAGCATCACACCGCCGGGTCGCGGGTAAAGTGGCTGCGAAAGCGAGGTAAGTGGCGCTTGCGGTGACCGGTACAGGCATGCGTCGCCTGCTCCCGGCACCGGTGGTCGACGCCTTCAGATCTGAGATTGCGTGGGAACCGGGTCTGCTCGAAAGGCCGGCACCCACCGGCTGGGGACGGCTGACAGCGCGCACGTGGGGGGCGGGGCCGGCCGCCCGGTACAGACCACGGTTGGCCCTGCCGGGCCAGGGCTTTACCGGCAGGCGGAGCCACGCCCGGTCCATGAGCCAGGGAACGGACGGCGGCGAGCCGGTACTTCCCGCGTCTCCACCCCCAACACAGTAGAGCAGCTAAAGTGTAGATCCACCGGATCCAGGCCGGCAGTAAAGGGGTGCAGCGCCTGGGACACCGGCCCCGCGCTGATGACGGCTGCCGCCGCCAAGGTTAGTCCCGGCGACAGAACCCATCCTGCCCTGATGGCTGGCAGCCGTGGGCGCGGTCCTTCGGGCTCCATCCGCCCTGCCGGCTCCCGCCTGGCCAGCTCACCTTCCCCCAGCCCTATGCACGACGCCGGCCAGTACTCCCGGTCAGAAGTAC
>DMHJ01000230.1 GCA_003449495.1 Clostridiales bacterium UBA8153 | reverse complement strand
CCTACACCTATGACGGCGATACCCCGCCCAGCGCTCGCCAGGCCATCAGATCCGTAGGCCATATCGTGATGACCAATCCGGACATGCTGCACACGGCCATCCTCCCTCACCACACCCGTTGGGTGCAGCTGTTTGGGAACCTCAAGTACGTGGTGATCGACGAGCTGCACCAGTACCGCGGGGTCTTCGGCAGTCACTTCGCCAACGTGCTCCGCCGCCTCCGGCGCATCTGCAACTTCTATGGCTCCCAACCGGTGTTCATCTGCTGTTCCGCTACCATCGCCAATCCCGCCGAGCTAGCTTCACAATTGCTGGGCGAAGCGGTGGTGCTGGTGGACGACAACGGAGCCCCGGCGGCCGCCAAGGAGTTCATCCTGTACAACCCCCCGGTGGTCAACGCCGAGCTGGGGATACGCCGTTCGGCGGTGCTGGAAGCCTGCGCCTTGGCCGAGCCGTTTTTGCGGGCCGGCGTGCAGACCATCATCTTTGCCCGGGCCAGGACTACCGTAGAGCTGTTGGTCACCTACCTCAGACGGGCGCTGGGAGGTAGTCCAAGCCAGGTGCGAGGCTACCGGGGCGGCTACCTTCCGGGGGAACGGCGCGCCATCGAGCAGGGACTCCGCCGCGGGGAGGTGTTGGCCGTGGCCAGCACCAATGCCCTGGAACTGGGAGTGGATATTGGGGCCATGGACGTGAGCATCATGGCCGGCTACCCGGGCACCATCGCCAGCGCCTGGCAACAAGCCGGGCGCGCCGGACGGCGCTCGGGGCAGTCCGTAGCCATCCTGGTGGCCTCCTCTGCTCCTCTGGACCAGTTTCTCGTGGCGCACCCCCAATATTTCTTCGGCAGACGCCCGGAACACGGCCTTTTGAACCCGGACAACCTTTATATCCTCACCGGTCACCTCAAGTGCGCAGCCTTTGAGCTCCCCTTCGGCACCGGCGAGGAGTTCGGGGTGCCCACCACCCGTTCCATCCTGGAGTTTCTGTGCCAGGAAGGTATCCTGCACCAAAGCGGCGAGCGCTTCTACTGGATGACCGACGTCTTTCCGGCCGAGGAGATCAGCCTGCGTTCGGCCGCGGCCGAGGATTTTGTCATCATTGACCAAGCCGCCGGTGCCCGGGTTATCGGTGAAGTCGACCGCTTCAGCGCGCCTATGCTCATCCATGAGGAGGCCATCTACATCCACGAAGGTACCCAGTATCACGTGGACAAATTGGACTATCCGGCCAAAAAGGCCTACGTGCGCCCGGTCGATGTCGACTACTATACCGATGCCAACCTGGCGGTCAGCATCGAGGTGCTGGATGCGTTCCCAGGAGAGGGCCACCGGGCCCTGGGGGAGGTGGCCGTGCGCGCCCTGGTGACCATGTTCAAGAAGATCAAACTCTTCACCCACGAGACGGTGGGCTCCGGACCGGTCCGGCTCCCCGAAGAGCAGATGCATACCGCCGCGTACTGGGTGACCCTGGACGACCGGGTGACCGTCGGCCTGCACCCGGAGGAGATCCAGTCCGGGCTGGCCGGACTGTCCCACCTCCTGGGAGTGGTGGGGCCGCTCTACGCCATGTGCGACTACCGCGACCTGCGTTCGGTGGCCCAAGTGCGTTCGCCCCACACCGGACTGCCTACGGTCTACCTCTACGACGCCTACCCGGGGGGCGTGGGTCTATCCGAGCGTCTCTACCACCTGCACTACCAGCTCTTGGACGCCGCCCGGGGTTACCTGGCCGGCTGTCCGTGCGGTCAAGGCTGCCCGGCCTGTGTGGGTCCGCCGGGGGAGACGGGCAGGTACGGCAAAGGCGCCGCCCGGCTCATCATCCATCGACTGCAGGACCAAGGGTGATTGCAGGTGGTAGCAAGCAGGGGCGACGGCAGGAGGGGCCACGGTGAAGACCGAGATCGAGCGCCTGCGTGAGCTGATGAGAGCCGCCGGAGCCCGGCCCCGGCCTTTGCCCGCCTGCCCGCCGGTTCCCGGTTTCCTGCAGGTGGAGACCCCCACCGGGCCGGCCTGGGTACGGGAGAAGCGCTATGGTGCCGGGTGGGCCCAGGGTGCTTTCGCCTTGCGCAGCTGGGGGGAAGTAACGCCGGAGGCGCTGGGTTTTCTGACCGCGGGAAGCTGCAGCGCGCCGCAACTGCTATTTGTGGATGTGGAGGCCACCGGGCTGGGCGGCGCCGGCGTCCAAGTCTTCCTGGCCGGGAGTGCCCGGCTGGTAGACGGGGAACTCGTGCTCACCCAGCACTTTCTGCCGGGACCTGGCCACGAAGCTGCCTTTTTGCATGAGCTCAATTGCCGGTGGCCCCCGCATTCCTGGCTGGTGACCTACAACGGCAAGTCCTTTGACTGGCCCCTGCTCTCCGACCGCTATACCATGCAGGGCCAGAGCCGGCCCACCATCGCCGGCCACCTGGACTTGCTGTTTTGGGCTCGCCGCCTGTTCGGGACCTGCTTGGCCAGCTGCTCATTGATCAGCCTGGAGCAGGAGGTATTGGGCATGGCCCGCAGCGGGGATATTCCTGCCCAGCTCGTACCCGCCGCGTATTTTGAGTATGTGCGCAGTGGCGACCTGGGCTGCATGGCCCGGGTGCTGGAGCACAACCTGCACGACATGCTTTCCCTGGTGGCCCTGACCGGTACTTTTGCCGCCTATAGCTTGGGGCACCTCGACACTCCGTTTGCCGGTCCGATCCAGCTGGGCTTGGCACGTCGCTATGAAGAGCTCGGACAAGCTGCCCAAGCGCGCGCGTGCTATCACCGGGCGCTGGCCGGGGAGCTTACCCCGCAGCTGCGCGGGTGGACCCTGCGCCGGCTGGGCTTTTTGGAGAAGCGTCACGGGGACGGGGAAAAGGCCCAGGCTGCCTTTGCGGCCGCCGTGAGCATCCTGGGTCACGACCCGGTGGCCTGTACCGAACTGGCCAAGCACCTGGAACACCGGATCGGAGACTTCGACCACGCCGCCCGGGTGGTGATCCAAGCCCTGTCCGGTCCCGGCGGACGCGCCGAACCTTGGCGTAGCCGCCTGCAGCAGCGACTGGCCCGCCTGGACGGAAAACGCGGGCGCTCCCGGCCGGCGGCTCCCGGCGCAGACGCCGCAGGCTTCCGGAAATAGCTCAGCGCCATCCATCACCCCGGCTTCTCCGGCCGGGCCCCACCACTTAGCGGGACTCCCCGGACCGCACCGACGGTTGCCCGGAACCCATGGGCCGCATCCGGAGCTTACCGCCGACGGTGTGG
>DMHJ01000081.1 GCA_003449495.1 Clostridiales bacterium UBA8153 | reverse complement strand
GGCGAACCCTGCCCATAGGCCTCCGGTCCCGCCGGCCCCGCCGCTACTTCCCCGGCACTTCTCCATCATCCACCCCGTCTGAGGCCGGGCGCAGAGCCGTCACCAGCAGCCGGCTGAGCCCGAAGGCCCCGGAAATGGCCGAGGCCAGGCTCTGGCGACCCAAGGACGCGAGGATGCCCCCGGCATCACTACCCCCCCCTAGAGCCCGGTCCAAGGGCCGCAGCAGCTCGGCCACGAAGATGGCCTCGAACTCCCGGGCTACCCGTTCCAGCCGGCAGCCGGGGCTCTTCCCACCCGTCAGCAGACCCGGCTCTATCCGCATGGCTTACCTCCTGAGATTATTCGCCATACCCAGCATCTCGTCGGCGGCGTGCACCACCCGGCTGTTCAGCTCGTAGGCCCGCTGGGCGCTGATCAGCCCCACGATTTCGTCGATGAGCTCTACGTTAGAGCGCTCCAAGAAACCCTGGACCAATGTGCCGGCACCGCCCGCCCGGGGGGCTCGTAAGACGGGCTGCCCACTAGACGGCGTGGTCCGGTAGAGGTTTTCGCCCCTGGCCTCGAGGCCGGCCGGGTTAGGAAACAGCGCCAGCTGCAGCTGGCCAACGGAGGACCGGGAACCGTCGGCCCTCAGGGCGCTGACCTGCCCGTCCGCCTCTACGCTGATGGCCACCGTTTCAGCGGGCACCGTGAGAAAGCCGGCGCTCCCCAGAAGGTAGCGGCCACCGGGCGCTACGATGCGTCCGTCCGCACCCAGACCGAAATTCCCGGCGCGGGTGAACTCGACCGGACCATCGACGGTGTACCCGACGCGGAAGAAACCTTTCCCCTGAATCGCCCAGTCCAGCTCATTGCCGGTCTCTTCCAGGTTGCCCAACGTCATGAAACGGCGGATGCCGGCAGGAGCGACGCCGTGGCCCACTTGCATGAGATCCTGTTCGGGAGCGTCCACCGGTACCAGCAGGGCATAGAAGACGTCCTGGAATTCCACGCGGGACCGTTTGAAGCCGGTGGTGTTGACGTTGGCGATGTTGTTGGCGATGGTATCCACGGCCAGTTGCTGACCGCCCATGCCGCTGGCGGCGCTCCACAATGCTCTGATCACCGGTACTACCCCCCGGGGGCCGCCTCAGTCGTTCCGCGGCCCAGGGCCTCCGGCTACGGCCGGTCCGGCCCCCAAGTTTCCGCTCTCTACACCAGCGCGCCGGTGTTGATACCGTGCTGCAGCGCTTCGTCTTGAGCGCGCAGGGCCTGCTTGCTCGCTTCGTATGCCCGCATTACCGTGATCATGGCCACCAGTTCCCGGACCGGGTCCACATTGGAGAGCTCCAGAAAGCCCGGCTCCACCCGTCCGTTGGGCTCCGGGATGGACGGGCCTGAGGCGGCGGTGGACGCCAACAGGTTCCGGCCTTCTTTGGCCAGCGCCGAGGAGTCGCTGAATCTCACCAGCAGAAGCCGTCCCCCCTCCACTCCATCCACCCACACCGCTCCATCGGGCCGGATCTCTACCTGCCCTCCGTCCACCGAGATGGGGCCTGCTTGGCCCAGTACCGGATCTCCCGACACGGTAACCAGCGTGCCGTCTCTGCCCAGCTGCAGTCCCCCGTGGCGCGTGTAGCGCTGGCCGGCCGGAGTGGCAACGACCAGATACGCCTCGCCCAACAGGGCCACGTCCAGGGCATTGCCCGTACGCTGCAGCGGCCCGGAGTCGGGCGTGAGAAAGACGGCGTCCAGGAAGGCACCCATGGCGATGGCCCCGATGGGCGTCTGCTGGGCATCACGGCGCATGATCAGCTGGTCGGAGAAGGAGCGGTACAGGGCGATGTCCCGGCGGAAGCCTGGGGTGTTCACATTGGCCAGGTTATTGGCGATAATGTCGAGCCGGCTGGCTTCCATCACCATGGCCGAAGCCGCAGCGTATAGACCCCGGATCATGCGGCACCCCCCTGCGTCTCTCTTGGTAACCTCACCTACCCTTATCGTCAGAGACAGAGCGGGAGTTTAGCTATTTCGTAAGGCCGGAAAGAAAGGGGCGAAGGCAAGGGGGCTTACCTCAGGAGAGCCTCTGGGGGGTGAAGTTCTTGGAGTAGCTGTCAAAATGCTCAAGAGCGTACCCGGTACCCAGGGCCACGCAGGTGATGGGGTCGTCGGCCAAGTGCACGGGCACGCCGGTCTCGCTCCGCAGAAGGTCGGGGACGCCGTGGAGAAGCGAGCCGCCTCCTGTCAGTACCATCCCTCGCTCCATGATATCGCCGGATAGCTCCGGGGAGGCTTTTTCCAAGACCGCTCTGACCCGGGCCACGATGGCCCCCATGGCTTCGGACATGGCTATGCGCGTATCCTCGGAAGTGAGGACCAGGGTGCGCGGTAAGCCGGTGACCCGGTCCCTACCCCGGATCTCCGTGGTCAGGTTGCGTCCCTCAGGGGACACCGTCCCGATCTGGATCTTGGCCTCCTCCGCGCTGCGCTCGCCCACCATAAGCCCATACTCCCGCCGCACGTACTTGACCAGGCTATCGTCAAGAGCATCTCCTGCGATGCGCACGGACTCGGAGACCACCACTCCCCCCAGAGACAGGATGGCAATGCCGGTGGTCCCGCCTCCGATGTCCACCACCATCTGGCCGCAAGGCTGGGAAACATCCAGGCCGGCTCCCAACGCCGCCGCCAGGGGCTCCTCTATGAAGTAGGTGGCCCGGGCACCGGCTTCGCCAGAAGCCTGCAGCAAGGCGCGTTTTTCCACCGGGGTCGCTCCCGACGGAAGGCAGATCATGACCCGAGGACGCAAAAGGCTCCGCTGGCCGCACACCCGTCCCAGAAAATGCTTGAGCATGGCCCGGGCCACTTCGTAGTCGGCGATGACCCCTTCACGCAGGGGGCGGACGGGCAACACATTACCCGGCGTGCGCCCTAGCATGCGGTGGGCCGGCTCGCCGATGGCCAGGATCTTGTAGGTGTCCTGCTCAATGGCTACCACCGAAGGCTCGCGCAGCACGATACCGCGGCCCCGGACGAAGATGAGGATGTTGGAGGTACCCAGATCCACCCCGATATCCTGAACCAGTGCCACCGGCGCACGCCTCCCCCTGGGCTTGTCCTGCCGTCACCCGCGCTTTCTACCCGGCCGGGTGCATCTTTCTACACCGGGTGCGGCCATCCTCCATTCACCACGTCGGGTTCCTGGTATTGCTTGCGCGTGGCTTCTCCGCCGCGCAGGTGCCTCTCCACCTGGTTATACTCGAGGACTGCCTTGATCGCCCGGGCCGGCTGCGGCTGGATCCTGGGCAACCGCTCGGTGACGTCCTTGTGCACGGTGCTCTTAGACACTCCGAAAGTCCCGGGCATATCGCCACCGGTGGCCTTGGTCTTGCATATGCGCTCACCGGTGTTTGCGGCCTGCGTCCAGATGGCATCGTTCACCCCGGCGGCCTCCTCCCCGGCGTTTCGCTAGACCATATGAAGGACCGGAGGGAAAGATCACCCTCAGCCCCATCCTTCACCTTAGGAAGCGCAGGGGTTCCACTGCCGCTCCCTCCAGATAGACCTTGAAGTACCAGCGCGCACCATCGCCCGCAGCGGCGCCGGCGCCCGGCTGGGCCAGCCGGGCGGTGACCGTCCCAAGTGGCCATAGCGGGTGCGGAGGTTGGGACCGTGCTCCCAAAGCACGGTGTTGGCATGCAGTCCGGAGGCTCCACGGCTAACCCCCGACCGGCAGTGCCGCCCGCACCGGTTCACCCACGCCACCGCCAATGTCCAAGCCGGGATGGAAACGCCAGCCGGCGAAAGTAGGGGAATACGTCCAACCGGAACTTCTCAGCACCGGGCCGCGCAGGGGCTAGGCTAGGGCAGCTGGATCCGTGGGTTGGGGGGTAGCCACCGGGGGGGCCGGGCCATTCGCCAGGGGTGCCGGTTCCGGGAAGCCTCCCCGTAACCCTTGGATAAAACCAGAAAAGGCCAAAGCTACCAGCACCGGCACAACCCACCGGCCCCGCTTGAAGAACCTGCTCGGGACCAGCCTGCCCAGCTTGGAAAGCAAACCAAACCACCTCCTGCAGCATATTCTTGCCAATACCGGCGGCATTATGCAGCAGGAGGCGCACGCTACCTGCCAAACATGTGACTTGTAGTTACGCCACGGTAGTAAAAGGTGATGATTTCCCGGAAGTCCCGGCCGGCCCGGGTCAAGCCATCGGCACCGTACTGGCAGAGCCGTTCTCCGAAACTTACC
>DMHJ01000090.1:2521-3321 GCA_003449495.1 Clostridiales bacterium UBA8153 | reverse complement strand
GTTAAGAGGCTAAAACTGCTTGCCGAAGTGCCGCAGGAGGAATTTTGCACTAACGCAGACTCCATAGACATTGCCGAAAATAGGTTGCGTCGAGCCCTAGAAGCATTGTTCGATTTAGGGCGTCATTTGCTGGTCAAATCCGGTGCAGGCGTTCCTTCTGACTACCGTTCGGTAATCATGATGTTAGCTGAAAGCAATATCCTGCCGGCGGACTGTGCCAACAGAATAACTGCCATGGCAGGTTACCGAAACCGTCTTATTCACGATTATAACAAGGTGTCCCCGGAGGAACTGTATGCCATTCTGCAGACGCGGCTTGCCGATTTGGAGTTGTTTGGCCGGCATGTTGTTGATTACCTGCACTGAAGGGGCTTAGATTGAGCGCCGATTAGGACCAAGGGAGGTGGTTACAGGCAGGCCTGTGCAGACGGCACGCTCCCCGGCCACTTGCCCGGGCGGTGGAGATCGTGCACCTTCAGACCGTCGGCCTGGTACAGCTACCAGAGTGCACCAGGGGACTCCTGCTCCAACCGGCGGTGCCCGGCCGGGACCCGGCGGCCGGCGGCTGAGACCTCGGGCCGCCAGGTGGCCGTGAGTTTGCCGGTTCCACGGCCAGAGCTTTCGTTATAAGCACGACCTTGACGACCTGCTCGATGGTCTGGAACGACTGGGGCTTCCGGAGCGGTTTGGGAAGCGGCCGACCAGACGCGATTCGCCCGGGAAGCGCGCTATCCGGGTGTAGCCGAGTCGGTCTCCAGGCAGGAGTACGAGCATGCGGTACCTTGGCCGAGCACGCGATG
>DMHJ01000090.1:0-2295 GCA_003449495.1 Clostridiales bacterium UBA8153 | reverse complement strand
CTGGGGCTTCCGGAGCGGTTTTGGAAGCGGCCGACCAGACGCGATTCGCCCGGGAAGCGCGCTATCCGGGTGTAGCCGAGTCGGTCTCCAGGCAGGAGTACGAACACGCGGTGACCTTGGCCGAGCACGCGATGGAGTGGGCCGCTACTCCAATCGTGGGGCGTGGACCACCGGGCCGAGCCCCCCAGTTACTCCCAGCGAAACTTTTTCGCTGACACCGCTGCACCTACCACCAGGACGCCCAGTAAGAAGAGCAGCTCCGTGGGGAAATCGGCCAACGGCAATCCCCGCCATGTCCCTTGCATCAACCTGGCGGCATGGGTAAAGGGGATGAAGTTGCTAAGGGGCCTAGCCCACTCCGGCAGCCTGTCCAAGGGAACGAACACTCCGGAGAAGAACATGGCCGGGAAGTACAGGATCTGGCCCACGGCCAGCCCGGTCCGGGAAGTCTTGAGCAGGCTGCCGATGAAGCCAAATCCCATGGCGGCCAAAGCCAGGAAGCTCAAGGTGTAGCTGAACAAGAACGCAGCCAGGTGCCCCTGGTGCTCTGCGCCGTACACCAGCACCGAGAAGGCGGTGAGCAGTCCGGCGCCCGTGGTGTTGACGGCAAAGAAAGCGCTGCCGAGGGCGGCGATGACGCAGGCGGCAGTGACCGGATTGGCTTTGAGTCGCTTGAGGAACCGGATCTCCCGGTAGTTCAGAGCGGTGAGGGGGAGCGACATCAAGCTGGTAGTGGCGACGATCATGACCATGAGGTTGGGCAGCACGTAGTTGATGACACGGATCTCGATGACGCCCGTGCCAGCGGGGACCTCTATAACGGGATCCGCGATGAACACCTCCATAGTCAAAAAGAGAAAGAACACCGGGAACAGGAAGGTGAAGAAGGCGGCGATGGGTTCCCGGAAAAACAGCTTGAACTCGGAGATCAGGAGTTTGCCGAAACCTTTGAACATGGTTAGTCCCTCACCCTCTTACCGGTCAAATGCAGGAAAACATCCTCCAGGGACATCCGGTCTACCGTCAGCTGCCTGAACCTTATGCCGCTACTGACCAATAAGCTGACCACTTCCACGATCAACCCGTGGGAGTGGCCGTAGACGGTCACTGCCCTTCCATTCGTCTCCACCTTGCCCAGCTTGTCCAGGAGGGGAGGTTCAGCATCGCCATCCAGCTGGAAACTCACCTTCAGGGCCGATGGGAAGACGCCCTTGATCAGGTTATCCGGCGTATCCAGGGCGAGTAGCTTGCCGTGGTCCAGGATGGCCACCCGGTCGCATAGGTGTTCGGCCTCGTCCATAGAATGGGTCACCAGCACCACGGTTTTCCCCCCGTCCCGGACTTTGCGCACCAACTCCCAGGTGGCGCGCCTGGCCTGGGGGTCAAGACCGGTGCTCAATTCATCAAAAAACACTAACCTGGGGTTGCCCAGTAGCGAGAGCGCCACGAATAAGCGCTGCTTTTGTCCCCCGGACAAGGTCTCGAAGTGGGCGTGAGCCTTGTCGGCCAGGCCCAGGTCGTCCAAGAGGTGCCGCCAGCCCGAGGAGGTGGCGCGGAAGGCGTGAAACAGATCCATGGCCTCCCAGACCTTGAGGCGGTCGGGGAGTCGGCCTTCTTGGAGCTGGATACCGATCTTTTGCCTTAGCTGCACGCGATCCTTGATAGGATCGAGCCCAAGGACCCGGATCGTGCCTTGATCTGGAACTCTCAGACCTTCGATGCACTCAACGGTGGTGGTCTTGCCGGCGCCATTGGGACCGACGATGCCGAATATCTCGCCCTCATTGATCTCAAACCCGATGCCGTCTACTGCCCTCACCTGTTGGTATTGCTTGCGCAGTCCTTCCACCTGTACCACTACTCCGTCCGGTGGCAAGGCGTCTCCTCCTTCTTCCCGGTGTGACCGGGCCCGATCGAATATTACCAGCTGGCTCCACTTTCTAGCAAGCGTGGCTTTAGTGGTGCGCCGGCAGTCTGCCGGAGTGACAGCTGGGCACAGCAACACCGGACGACCGGGCGCCGTGGCATGGTGCACGGTAACTGCTCAGCCAGCCCCGGCAGGAACCGGTGGCCAGATTCCTCTGGCCTACCGGAGTTCCTCCTTCCCGCAGTGTAGGGGTGCACAGATTTTCTCATTTCGGGGATGGGGTGAGCGATGGGTCCAGTTCTTGGCTACAGCTCGGGCAGAGGTAGTCCCTGGCGTCATGCGCGGGGTTAGCTGTCGGCACTCGTCACTCCCCAGTTCGAGGGACGCGGGGTGGGTGGAACGGCTGGCCCGGCACCCGGCTGCGAGCG
>DMHJ01000155.1:4176-4370 GCA_003449495.1 Clostridiales bacterium UBA8153 | reverse complement strand
CTTATCTACCATCACCGCCTGCGGCCTGGACCCCAGGGCGGCCCGCGACGTGTTGGCCCGGGTGGGCCTGACGGGAGAAGACGTCTTCAAGTCCGTAGACGACCTGAGCGGGGGCGAAAGAAGCCGGCTGCTGTTGGCTCGCCTGATGATCAGCGGGGCCAACCTGCTGCTCTTGGACGAGCCCACCAACCACC
>DMHJ01000155.1:0-4066 GCA_003449495.1 Clostridiales bacterium UBA8153 | reverse complement strand
CAGACGGAAATCCTGAAGCCGGAAACCCCGGTCTTGGCCGAGATGCGCCGCCTGGCCGGACCCAAGGCCACGAATTTTGAGGTTTGTTCGATCCTGGGTCTCTTTCTGCTGGGCGAAGAATACTGGGACCGGCCCGTGGCCGGCTTGAGCGGCGGGGAAAAGAGCCGGCTGCTGCTGGCTTCCCTGTTTGCGGCCAGGGCCAATTTTCTTGTCCTGGACGAGCCCACCAACCACCTGGATGTGGCCGCCCGCACCGCGCTGGAGGAAGCCTTGGCCGGCTTTTCCGGCACCATGGTCTTCGCCACCCACGACCGCTACCTGATGGACAAGCTGGCTACCCGCGTTTTGGTGTTTCACGGTAGCCGGGTAGAGCCGTTTGCCGGCCACTACTCCGCCTACCGGGACGCGCTGCGGTGGCGGGAGCCGGCGGTGCGGGCAGAGACGCCGCCGAAATCCCCGCCCACGCGCCGGACGGCCCGGCCCCAGAGGCGGGAGGAAAAAGAGCCACCGGAAGTACTGGAGGAACGCATCGCAGCGCTGGAGCGGGAGAAGGCCGCCCTCGAGCAGGAACTGGCCGACCCCGGGCTCTACCGCAGCCCGGCCGCCCGGGAGGTAGCGGAGCGCTACCGGCGGCTGCTCCAGAGCTTGGAGGAAGCTTACGCCCTCTGGGCACAAGCCGTGGAGGGGAAGGTGGAATAGACCGGTGTCCAACCTCTGGGTGGCGCAAGTGTTGGGGACCATCGCCGACCTCCTGGAGATCCAGGGGGAAGAGCAGTTCAAGGCCGCCGCCTACCGCCGCGCCTCCCGTGCCATCGCCCACAGCTCCGAGGACCTGCTCGGGCTGGCCCGGGAAGGGCGGCTACGGGAGTTGGACGGGGTGGGCAAGAGCCTGGCCGCCAAGATCGAAGAGATCCTGGCCACCGGCAGCTGCCGCTACTTGGAGGAGCTGGCGCTGGAGGTTCCCCTGCGGGTCCGGGAGCTCCTGGATCTGCCCGGGGTCGGTCCCCGCACCGCCTCCCGGCTGTTCCGCGAGCTGGGGATTACCGGCCTGGAAGAGCTCGAGGTCGCATTGGGCAATGGTAGCATAGAGCGACTGCCGGGTCTAGGGGCCAAGCGGGCGGCGGCCATCGCCCGGGGGGTAGCCGAGCTCAAGTCCGCCCGCGCGGCCGGGCATCCGCTGGGCCAGGTGCTGCCCTGGGCCGAAGCCCTCCGGGCCCGGCTGGCCGCAGCTTCCGGCGTGCAGGAGGTGACCATTTGCGGGGCGGCCCGCCGCTGGCGCGAGACCGTGGACGTCCTGGAACTGGTGGCGGCGGCAGACCCCCCCGAGCCCCTCCGGGAGGTCTTCCAGCAGCTTTTCGCGCCATACCAGGTGCAGATCGGTGCACCGCACCACCTATCGGCGCAAGGCGGGCCGGCCGGACCGGTGGAGCTGCGCATTGTCCCGCCCGGCCGGCACGTGGCCGCCGTTCATCAGTGCACCGGGTCCACCGGCCATCTGGTCAAGTTGCGCCGGTGGGCCGAACGGCGGGGCGTGCAGAGCGGGGAGGGGGTCGCCACGCCGGACGGGATGCCCCCGGCGGTGACCGGTGAGCCCCAGCTCTACGGGTTTCTGGGTCTGCAGTACATCGCCCCTGAGCTCAGAGAAGGCCGGGACGAGATCGAGCAGGCCGCCGCCGGCCTGCTGCCGGATCTGGTGGAGGCGGCCGACATCCGGGGCGACCTGCACGTGCACAGTAACTGGAGTGACGGTACCGCCTCCTTGGAGGAGCTGGCGGCGGCCGTTCCGGGCTATGAGTATCTGGCCGTCACCGACCATTCGGTCTCCCTGGCCATAACCGGGGGCCTGGACGCCCGCCGGCTGCAGGAGCAGAAGGAGGCCATCGCCCGGGTGAATGCCCAGCATCCGGACGGAACCCGGCTGCTCTCCGGAGTCGAAGTGGATATCAGGCGTGACGGCAGCCTCGACTTGGACGACCAGGTGTTGGCGGGCCTGGACGTAGTGGTGGCAGCTATACACAGCGGGCTGCGGCAGGACCGGGCAACTCTCACCTCCCGGCTGGAGCAAGCCGTGAAAAACCCCCACGTGGACATCATCGGCCATCCCACCGGCCGGCTCTTGGGCGGGCGGCAGCCGGATCTGCCCGACCTCGAGCACCTGTTGGCCATGGCCGCAGCAACCGGCACGGCCTTTGAGCTCAATGGTTCCCCGGAACGCCTGGACCTCAACGACACCTGGGCCCGCCGGGCCCGGTCCCACCGGGTCAAACTGTCCCTCGCTTCTGACGCCCACAGCCTGGCCGGGCTAAAAGATCTCCGTTACGGGCTGGGCATGGCCCGGCGTGCCGGGCTGGAAGCACCGGATCTTCTAAACTCCCGGCCCTTGGGTGATCTGCTCAGGCGCTGAACCCGCATATTCCCCTACCCGGCCCATAGAGTGGTGAGGGTGGGAGGATTTCCTGTAGGGACGGGGCTTAGCCGGCCCCCTAGCCGCCGGGAACCCGGTCGTGCGGCGTCGCCCGGACCCCGTGGCCGTACCCGGGTGAAGCCGCAGGGGGCAGAAAGGCAGGGATCGGGTGTGCGCGGGCCGGCCAGCTGCGCGGTGCTGGCACTGGTTTGGCAGTGGTCGTCATCCCTGGCTTACGCCTGCACCGCTGGAAACCCCGGCAGCCCGCAGCTCCTCCCACCTGGAGGATGGACGTGGGCGATCTCAAATTGGCCCTCAGGCCGGAGGGGCTATGGCCTCATACCATCACCCAGGAGTATGGCCCGGCCGCCGTGGCGGTGGTCGCGCCGCCCGGTCCACCCCCGCCCGGGGGAGCCCGGCTCCTCCTCGTGGACGCCACCCGGCTCACCGTGACCCGGTATGTGACGGGCCAGCCCCTTCCGGGCTCGGCCGGTGGCGTAGGCTGCCTCGGGCTGGACACGCCGGTGGGGGAGTGGCGCATCAGCTCCAGAGGGATATGACTCCGGCGGGCCCTTCGGCACCCGCGCTGCCCAGGGCCGCATTTGCCTGCGTAACCAGCACGTGGAAGCATTGTGCCCAGGATCCCGCTGGGAACCCGGTGGCGATTATAGGTAAGGAGCCTTATGTGAGCTTGGGCCGCCCGCTCCGGCCGGGGAGCACGGGCCCGGCGGTGGTCAGGCTCCAGGGCCGCCTGGCCCAGTTCGGCTTCGCCCCAGGGTTACGCCGGCGGGCGCTTCCGGAGCTCTACCGAGCAAGCCGTGCGGGAGTTGCGGTTGGTCTAAGGGCTACCCGTTACCGGTATGAGCTGCGCCGACATCCTCTTCCTGCTGGGCCTGAGGTGAAGGCGATTGCGGGTGTGAAAGCCGTAATCGGGCTAGGCGCGGCGGCGCCCTCCGTCCTCGAAGGGCTGTCCCGGCCACTCACCCGGGAGGCGCGTCCGCCCTACGCGCTGGTGGAATGGGGTCACCCCCTCTAGCGGGTGACCCTCAAGCTCCTGCACCGCCGGGACGGGCTGCACCAGCCGGAACGGGAACTGACGGTGGGCCATCCGCCCGAGGTGTTCGAGGCCGCCGTGGCCGATGGCCGTTTCGACGGGTTGCTCCCGGCCAGCGCGCCCGGGCAGCTCACCGGGTACTGGCCGGCGGCGGTGTCCGCCCTGACCGGCAATGGTCAGAGGTGGGCCCACCGCCGCCTCGCGCCTTGCCGCCGACCTGGCCCGCCGTAGGGGGCGGTGGGGGGGGCGGAGCGGCTCGGTGTGGCCCCCGCCTACCGTTCCGGCTTCCCCTTCTGGGCCTCGGAGTCGGGGTGGCCCGCGGCGTTGCGCGCGGCCATCGCCGAGAATCCGATCAGCGAGGTTTCCGAGCGCAGGAAGCCCTCTTTGTCCGCGTCCAGGATCGCCACCAGCCCGCATTCGGGGATGTCGAGCCCCTCGCGCAGGAGGTTGATGCCGACCAGGACGTCGAACGCGCCGAGACGCAGGTCGCGGATGATCTCGATACGCTCCAGCGTGTCGATGTCCGAATGCATATAGCGCACGCGCACGCCTTGTTCGTGCATATATTCCGTCAAGTCCTCAGCCATGCGCTTGGTCAGCGTGGTGAC
>DMHJ01000268.1 GCA_003449495.1 Clostridiales bacterium UBA8153 | reverse complement strand
GCAGCCAGGGCAAGGCTTGACGGGTGCCCGGAAAGTCTGCTATGATTGGGCAAAGAGCATAGGCTGTATCGGTCACTCCTGACCGGTCCCCTGAGCGCTGAGTCTCTTGTAGAGCGGGGGAACCAGTAGTGGGGCGAATCCCGGACCCCGTCCGGGTAGGGTCACCTCTCGACCCGAGCCCGTCAGCTAACCCCGTAAGCGTGGAGGAGGGGCGGATCGGAGCAGGAAGATTGACTTGAGTTTAGCATAGCAAGTCTTTCTTCTGGCCCGGGGCCTCCCCGGGCCAGCCATTTTGCGGAAGGGAGGTCATCGCTCATGACCGTCCTGGAGATGTCGAGGTACCTGTCCAGGTTCGGCCGCGGTCTCCGGTTCGCGGTGCTGGGAGCAGGCAACGGGGGGCAAGCCCTGGCGGGTTATCTCGCCTGGCGCGGGTTCCCGGTGCGGCTGTACAACCGGTCGGCGGCCAGGCTGGAGGCGATCAGGGAACGGGGCGGCGTCAAACTGGAAGGGCGGTTTGAGGGTTTCGGCCGGTTCGAAGCGGTCACCTCCGACCTCGGGGAAGCCCTCCGGGGGGCGCGGGTGGCGCTGGTGGTCATCCCCGCTTCGGGGCACCGGGCTCTCGCCCGGGCCATGGCGCCCCACCTCGCGCCCGGCCAAGTGGTGGTCCTGAATCCCGGCCGGACCGGCGGCGCGCTGGAGTTCTACCAGGTTTTCCGGGAGCAGGAGGTCCACCCCGGGGTCACGGTGGCCGAAGCTCAAACTTTCATCTTCGCCAGCCGGGTGGTGGGGCCGGGGAGAGTCCGCGTTTTCGAGATAAAGCACCGGGTGCCGGTGGCGGCCATCCCTGCCGGGCGCACCCGCACGGTGGTGCGGCTCATGCGGCGGGGCCTGTCCGAGTTCGTTCCCGCCGCCCACGTGCTGGAGACCAGCCTGGCCAACATCGGGGCCATCTTCCACCCCGCTCCCACCCTCATGAACGCGGCCCGGATCGAGACCGGGGCGGGGTTTGACCACTACCACGAGGGGATCTCGCCGGCCGTGGCCCGGGTGCTGGAGGCCATGGACGCGGAGCGCCTGGCGGTGGCCCGGGCCCTGGGCACCCGGGTTGTCTCCGCCCGGGAGTGGCTGCAGGCGGCCTACGGCGTGGTCGGTTCCGATCTGTACACGGCCATCGCGTCGTGCTCGGCCTACTCGGGGATCAGCGCCCCCGACGAGGTGAACAACCGGTACCTGTCCGAGGACGTCCCGGCGAGCCTGGTGCCCATTGCCGCCCTGGGCCAACTGGTCGGGGTGGCCACTCCGGCCATCAACGCCATAGTGGAACTGGCCTCGCTGGCGACGGGGGTCGACTTCTTCGCCGCCGGGCGGACCCTGGAACGCATGGGGGTGGCCGGCATGACCGTCGACGGACTCTGGCAGTACGTGCTGAGGGGGGAGAAGATCTTTGCCGCGTCCGGGAAGGAAGCTTATTCTGGCAGCGGCGCTTGGTGACTGCGTCCACGTAGCCGGGCTACTGGGCTTCCTCCGGCTGGCAGAAGGGGACGGCTGGAGAACGCGGTTTCTGGGGCCGGCCGTCCCGGTGCGGGAGCTGGCCGGGGCCATCGCCGCCGAGGCCCCCGAGCTGGTGGCGGTGAGCTACCGGCTGACCGATGCGGCGGCCGCCCGGCTGTTCGAGGAACTGGGAGCGGCCCTGGAGGAGAAGCGGCCGCGCATGGTCTTCGGCGGCACCCCGCCGGTCTGCCGGGCGGCCGCGGCCAGCGGTCTCTTCGAGGCATGCTTTGGGCCGGAGAGCGCTCCCGCCGAGGTGCTGGTCTATCTCCGCGGCGAAAGAGGGGAAGACCGGGCGGAAGCCCATCCCGGCACGCTGCTGGAGCGGATGGAGGCCGCCCGCCCGCTCCCGCTCATCCGGCACCACTTCGGGCAGCCCACCCTGGAGGCCACGGCGGCCGGCATCGAGCGGCTGGCTGCGGCCCGGGCGCTGGATGTCGTCTCCCTGGGGCCGGACCAGAACGCGCAGGCGTGCTTCTTCCGGCCGGGGGAGATAGACCCCGCCCAGGACGGGGCGGGCGGGGTGCCGGTGCGCCGCCCGGAGGACTTCGCCCTGCTCTACCAGGCTTCCCGCCGCGGCAACCACCCGCTCCTGCGGTGCTACAGCGGCACCCGGGACATTCTCCGGCTGGCGGAGGTGCTGCTCCGGGAGATCAAGAACGCCTGGGCGGCAATTCCCCTCTGCTGGTACAACGAGCTGGACGGGCGGAGCGACCGCCCCCTGGGCCCGGCCATCGCCGAGAACCTCGAAGCCGTTCGCTGGCACGCCGCCCGCGGGGTGCCGGTGGAGATCAACGAGTCCCACCACTGGAGCCTGCGCGAGGCCCACGACACCATCGCCGTGGTCATGGCCTACCTGGCGGCCTACAACGCCCGGGCGGCCGGGGTCCGCCACTACGTGGCCCAGTACATGTTCAACACCCCGGCCGGCACCTCGTTCACCATGGACCTGGGCAAGATGCTGGCCAAGGTCCGGTTGATAGAGGGGTTGCACGGCGAGACCTTCCAGACTTACCGGCAGGTCCGGACCGGCCTGGCCAGCATGCCCGCCGGCTATGGGCGGGCCAAGGGGCAGCTCGGTTCGTCCACCATGCTGCAGATGGCCCTGGCCCCCCACATCGTGCACGTGGTGGGGTTCTCCGAAGCGGACCACGCGGCGACCCCCGACGACATCGTGGAGAGCGCCGACCTGGTCCGCCAGGTCATCGCCAACTGCCTGCACGGCTTGCCGGACCTGGCCGCCGACCCGGCGGTGGCCACCCGCCGGGACGAACTCTTGGCCGAAGCGGAAGTGCTGCTAGATGCCATCCGGAAGACGGCGCCGGGTGGCGCGGGTGACCCGCTGGCCGATCCCGCCACCTTTGAGCGGGCCATCCGCCGGGGGCTCCTGGACGCGCCCCACCTGCGGGGTGGCCCCGTGGCCCGGGGGGCCATGGTCACCCGCATGGTGGACGGGGCCTGCCGGGTGGTCGACTCCGGTACCGGGCGTCCCATCTCCGAAGCCGAGCGCTTGCGGCGCCTGGCCTGAAGGAAACCGGCCACCCGGGGTCAACACGTCCACATTGAGGAGATCGCGCAGAGGGGATCGCGCAAGGAGATCGGGGCGTGTACGATCTT
>DMHJ01000229.1:2160-2656 GCA_003449495.1 Clostridiales bacterium UBA8153 | reverse complement strand
CAGGGCGGCCATCACCGGGCCTGGGCATGCGTATACCCACTTCTCACGGTGGGTGCTGCACCGGGGGGCGATCACGCGCAGACCCGTCGACGGGGAGCCGTGGTAGACCAGACTAGTACCCAGTGTCCCCGCCTCCGTTGCGGCCGGCCGGGCCCTCGTCCCCGGGCTCCCCCGTGCCGAAGACAAATGCCAGGGACCAGCTGGCCTGGCGACACCAGCAGCTTGGTGGTCCCTTCCGGGTGGGTAGTGTCCGGTGACTGGTTCTCTCCGGTCACAAGACCCAACACCCCGCGGCCGTGCAGGACCGGTCGCTACCTACACTCTCCGCCAGTCCCCCGGCGGGGACGGAACAGAAAGTAGAGGAGTAGCCCGGCCACGACCACGGGTATCAGTATGATGGCCAGGATGGGAAGGGCTAAAATCGCGCCAACGATCAGAAGGGGTATGGCCAACAACAGGCCGAGGCAGCGCCCCGCCCAACCTAGGATGAAGGCCA
>DMHJ01000229.1:0-1765 GCA_003449495.1 Clostridiales bacterium UBA8153 | reverse complement strand
CAAGACGCCCACCGGGGGCGCTAGCTGTCGGCTGCTTGACTCGGCGGCGCTTCGCCTGCGCCGCGCGGTCCTCCCAAGCTACTACGGGCGAGCCGCGCTGGTATCCCTTGCCCCGGGGATACCCGGCCCCGGTGATGCACAGGATACCCCCGATCCACATCGCCGCTAGTGGGATGGCCCCAGCTCGAATCACATTCTCGCCGCGCGTTGCCTTTTCCTTTCCGGTCAAATTCCTTAGAGTATCGAAAGTTTTCAAAAAGTGCAGGAAAATGACGATACGCAAAGAACTCTTTACTCTATATGCCCCGGGAGATGAGTTGTCCGGGTAGGGCTGCAGGTAGCAGGAAGGAGCCGTACCACTCGTGCTCTACTTCGTGGTCTTCGGCAGTGGTGCCATGCTTATGTCCCTGCAGATGGTGGGAAGCCGGCTGCTGGCGCCGTACTTCGGCACCTCGATTTTTGTCTGGGGCAGTCTCATCGGCGTCTTTCTCGGGGCATTGAGCCTCGGATATTTCCTGGGGGGAGCCCTTTCGGACCGGCTGCCGCGCTCCGAAATACTGGCGGGAGTGCTCACTGCTGCCGGTGCCACCGTGGCCTTGATTCCCCTGGTGGCTTCTCCAGTCCAGACCTGGGTCATGGTCCGGGCCCCCGGCCCCCAGGCAGGTCCTCTGCTCTCATCTACGCTTCTGTTCTTCGTCCCCAGCATGCTCATGGGCATGGTATCTCCTTACGCCATTAAACTCAAGACCCGGGATCTCGGGCAAGTCGGAAACGTGGCCGGCCGCCTCTACGGGGTGTCCACCTGCGGCAGCATCCTCGGCACCGTGGCCACCTCTTTTTTCCTCATACCGGCCCTGGGAGTGCAGGCCATCATCCGGGCCCTGGGGGCCGGACTCATGGGGCTGGGCCTGCTGGCGCTGATGAGCCTGCACGGCCGCCGCCACGCCCAGCGGGTGGTGGTGGCGTCCCTCATCGGCCTGGTGCTCCTTGGTCCCGCTGCCGCCACCCCGGCCGGGCCCGGCCGGGTGGTGTTCCAGGCCCAGACCCTGTACCACCAGCTGTACGTGGTGGACAGCGAAGGCGTACGGTACCTGAAGTTCAACCGGTCCCTCCAGGGCGGCATGCGCCTGGACGACCACTACCAGTCCAGCCTCGCGTACGCCGATTACTTCCACCTGGCTTTGGCCTTCAACCCGAACATCAGGGATGTGCTGGTGATAGGTCTAGGTGGCGGCCTGGCCCCCAAACGGTTTCACCGGGATTACCGGGAGATGTCCATCGACGCGGTGGAGCTCGACCCGGTGGTGGTGCGCGTGGCCCGGGAGTTCTTCTACGTACCCGAAGATCACCGGATGCGCCTGCATGTCCTGGACGGTCGCCAGTTCATCCAGAGGGCCAGAGGACAGTGGGACTTGATCATCCTTGATGCCTACCATGCCGATTCCATACCGTTTCACTTGACTACCCTAGAGTTCTTCCGGGAAGTCAGGGCGCGGCTGCGACCCGGTGGAGTGGTGGCGTTCAACATGATCGGTGCCGTAGAGGGCGATGCCAGCCGGCTATTCCGGGCCATGCATCGCACGTTCAGGGCGGTTTTCCCCTACCTATACTCGTTTCCCATCGGCCTGTCCCGGGACGGGCTGAACGGGTCCATCCGGAATATCATTGTGTTCGGGACCCTCTCTGAGACCCTGGAGGGAGGAGATCGCGAAGTGCTCATGGGCAGGGTGCGGCTGCTGGCAGCGGGTCGGGTGTCGGTGCCGGG
>DMHJ01000253.1 GCA_003449495.1 Clostridiales bacterium UBA8153 | reverse complement strand
GGGTGTTATCCTATTACCAACAGAGCAAAAGTTACGGTTTAAAGCGCGCAACAGTTTCCTGCGTTTGTCGTTCAGCCCCGAACCGTATTCCTTCACTACCTCCCTAACTATTAGTCCCCTGGCGTTGGCATAGGCTACCAGTCGTTCGGCCTGGCTGTCTAGCTTGGTCTTGTGCTCGGACGACGAGACCCTAGCATAGCACACCACCTAGGATGCCCGGATGGCGCCTTCGGGTATAAGAATGCGGCCAAACTCGTCCTTGCAGACGCCTGCTATTTTCCCCGCCTTGGCGCGGTTCCAAGCTGTGCGGTACTTGACCCCATGTTCCTTTGCGTAGTCACGTAGTGTTTTCATGCGACTATAACATACCGCTCCTTACTACTTGTCACGTAGTAATTGTATCATACAGGCCGGGGTCCCGGCCCAGGCCGCCCACGCCGCGGTGGATCCCCGGATACGTGCCATGCAGGATGCCTACCACTCAGCCAACCATGACCGTTTTCCCTCGCTGGCCCGGTTACTCGGCATTCCCTTCATGAATATCCATGGGCCTCTGGATGAGATCGGCAGGCGGCTAATGCAGCAGCAAGCCGATAGAGCGTGCGGAGGCACGGTTGGGGACGTGATGGACGCTCTGGCGGGATTGCCTGAGTTGGCCTCCGGACACACCAGAGTCCAGCTCGGTGCCGGGTCTTGTCATCATCCCGCGGGCAGAGTGGTGGTCGCCCACGGTTGCCTGACCCATGGCGGATACGCTGTGGCCGACACCTACTTCCGGCACGGCGTGTCCACGGTAGTCTACATTCACTGCTCCCAGCCCGACGTGGAGCGGCTCGCCGGCGAGGGACGGGGCAACCTGATCATCACCGGACACATCGCGTCAGATCTTCTGGGTATCAACCCCTTCTTGCAGGTACTGAGGGAGGCCGGCCTCGAAGTGGTGGCGTTGGACGGTGCCGGCGGCTGAGGCGCCGGAACGTGGCAACGCTGGTGGGCCGGGTAACACTCCAACGAAGCCCCTGATTCCGGTGGCTGCGGCCCAAGCTACACCGCCGGGCATCAGAAGAGGGCGTGAAGGGCGCAGGCGATGGCTGCAGCAACAGCGGCATTGTTCTCCAGCAGCTCAAGGTTCTTTTGGGTGGTCAGGCCGCCAGTGTGATGGTGCAGCAACGACAGCATGGACGGAGTGGCGGCCTTACCCATCTTATCGAAACGTGAAAGGTCGATGGTGCGCGTGATGGCTGCCCAATCCAGGTCCGGTTTGCCTGGGGGAGGCACGGCTACCACTACGGCCCGCTCGCCCAAAAGCTCCCAGGCGGTGGCGATGAACGCTGCGGCCATGCCGGGTTCATGCACGGTGTGTTCCAGAGGTATCCCGCTAGTGGGGCAGAAGAAAGCCGGCAGCTCATGGCAGCCATACCCTAACACCGGTATTCCCAGGGCCTCCAAGGCCTCGGCGGTGGCATGCACATCCAAGACGGCCTTGACTCCGGAGCAGACCACCGCTACCTGCCGGTGAGTGAGTTCCAGCAGGTCGGCGGAGACGTCCAACCCCGGGCCCCGGTGGATGCCGCCCAAGCCGCCAGTGGCCATCACCCGGATGCCGGCCCGGGCGGCCAGGTAGCTGGTGGCGGCCACCGTCGTCCCGGCGGTCCCTTGCCCGATGACCAGGCCGGGCAGGTCGCGTGGGGCCGCCTTGACCGGGCTCATCCGGGTCATCTGCTCCAGGACCGCCATATCCAGGCCGGCGTAGAGCTGCCCGCTATAGACGCCGCAGAAGGCCGGTACGGCCCCGCCGTGTCTCACCCGGGCTGCCATGCGCGAGGCCGCCTCCAATGCCAGGTCGCGAGGCAGACCGTGGGTCACCACGGCGGTCTCGACGGCCACCACCGGCCGGTTGCCTGCGAGGGCCGACTCCACTTCCTGGCTCACCAGCACGCGCTTCATGGCTTCACCTCCGTGCATGTCGCCCAGCTTGAGGCCGAGCCCTGCTGCCACCAGCGGCGGCCGGCGCCTGTCATTGACGTCCCTCTGGCCAGTATGGTACAATGGCGGCCAAAGGGGTACCCCGTATCGTATCATTAGTGCCGAGGAGGAAACGTAGCATGGCTAGTGTCACCGTGACTCTGACCGACAAGAACTTCAGCGCTGAGGTCCTCAGCGCCGGCGTCCCAGTGTTGGTGGATTTCTGGGCCGCCTGGTGTTCTCCCTGCCGGATGATCGCGCCGGTCATCGATGAGCTGGCCCAGGACTATCTGGGCAGGGTCAAGGTAGGGAAGCTCAATGTAGATGACAACGCGAATACCAGCGCGCAGTACGGGGTCATGAGCATCCCCACGCTCATCCTCTTCAAGGAGGGTAAGGCGGTGGACAAAATCGTGGGCGCCGTTCCCAAGCGCGAACTCCAGCGACGCATGGATGCCGTGCTCTGAGAAGAGGGCTACGACCATGGATAAGGACCGCCTTGAGGATCTGCTGCAGCGCATGAGTCGGATCGAAGGTCAGGCTCGCGGGGTAAGGCGCATGCTTGAGGAAGGTGCTGATTGCCAGGATACGCTCATCCAGATCGGGGCCATGCGGGCCGCGCTCAACCGGGTGGCCCTGGCCATGCTCGGATGTCACCTGGCGCAGGAACTAGGCCGCGAGCTGTCCGCAGGCGGTGACGGCCGGAAGGCCATCGATCGCGCCTTGGAGGTGCTGGCCAAGTTGGCTTAGGGGGGATTCGATGGTTCCGCCCCCGGTCACCATTGGCGTGGCCTTTACCGCGGGTCTGGTGTCGTTTTTGTCGCCGTGCGTCATCCCGCTCCTCCCGGTATACCTGGCGAATCTTGCCGGTACCACCCTGGAAGATGCCATGGCAGGCAAGCACCGGTCTTCGCTCATGCTCAACGGTGCCCTGTTCATAGCGGGTCTCTCCACCACCTTTGTGTGGATGGGTGCCTTCGCAGGCTGGCTGGGCCAGAGTTTGGTGGGGTTCGCCCCGGTGGTGCGTGTGGCCGGCGGACTGCTGCTGGCGGCTTTTGGCCTACAGATGCTGGGAGTTTGGCGCATGCCGCTTGGTCTGGCCATGCCTGACGCCGGCGGCCCTTGGCGCGGCCTGCTCATGGGAGCCGGACTCGCCGCCGCTTGGTCACCGTGCCTGGGCGCGGTCATTGGCTCCATTCTCGCCTACGCGGCGTTGGGAGGGGATACCCTGGCCGGCGCCATCCTGCTGGCGGCGTACTCCCTGGGACTGTCCCTGCCCTTCTTACTCTCGCTACTGTTTGCCCCGCGGCTGATGGTCCCGCTACGCCGGGCGGTCCGGTATGTTCGGGTCGTGCGGATCCTGGGGGGTACCGTCCTGCTCATCGCCGGCGTTCTGGTGGCCACCGGTCAGCTATCCCGGCTCATGCTCTGGTTGCCGGGATGACCATAGGGAGGGAAGCATGAAGAAGAAACTGGCCTTGGCCGCCGTAGTCGCGCTTGCCCTATGGGCGATGTTGGTCGTGAGGGGGGACCGGGGTAATGCGTATGACTTCAGGCTGGTGGGCCTGGACGGCAGCCCGGCCCGGCTGGCGGATTTTCGCGGCCGGGCGGTGGTGATGAAATTCTGGACCCTGGGTTGCCCGGCCTGCATCCGCGCGCTTCCCGAGCTGGAGCAGGCAGCGCGCCAGTTTGGCGACGGGGTGACCACCGTGCTCGTGAATGTCATGGACGATCCCGGGGTGGTGCGGAGAGCCGTCGACTACTACCAGATCAACCTGCGAGTCCTCCTGGACACCGACGGAGCCGTCGCCCGGCGCTACCGCGTGCGGGGATTTCCCACCTACGTTTTCATCAGCCCCACCGGTAGACAGGTGGAGATCATTCCCGGCCGGTTGACCGCCCAAGACCTGACCATGCTGACTCGCCGGGCGCTTGCGAGATAGTCGACATCCGCGCACCCGGCCCCGGTTGCATGGGGTTTCGCCTTTCTAGGGCCCAAAGTAGCTGCGGAGGCCGTTAAACAGGGCCCGGGCTGCCGCCTGCAGGAAGGCCGGGTCACGGAGGAGCGCCTCTTCCCGCGCATTGGTTATGTGGGCTATCTCGCTGATGACCGCCGGCTGGGTCAGCGGGAAGAGCAGGGTCAGTTCGGCCGGGCGAATGTTGCGGTCCGGGCGGCCCAGCTGCAGGGTGCTCTGGTGGATGTGGCGGGCCAGCTGGAGGCTGGCATCGCTGCTTAACAGCCCCGGATGATACAGGGTCATAGTGCCATCTACGGCCGGGTCCAGGTTGCCGTTGAGGTGGATGGACAGCAGCACGTCTGCCCGGGTCACCTGGGCCCAAGCGGCCCGCGCCCGCAGGTCATGGGTGGCGCCCACCAAAGGGTCGAACCCGGTGGGTATGAACCCGGGGGGACTGGATACCGCTGCCTCAGTGGTGCGCGTGAGGTGGACTATGGCCCCTTCGGCCTCCAGCATGGGTCTGAGTAGTAAGGCCAGCTCGAGGCAGACCGGTGCCTCCTGGAGCCCGGTAGGGCCGATAGCGCCCGGATCGCGCCCACCGTGGCCGGCATCCAACACGATGACTCGCCCGGCCAGCCCGGGCCGGAGCAGCTCCACGTCGATCCGTTCAGGGTGCGCCCGTACCGTGTACCGGTGTAGGGCGGCCGAGTCCACCCGCACAGTCAACCCGCCGTCGCGCGGCTCCACCGCGGCAGACCGGGCCAGCTCTCCCGCCGGGACCGTGAGTGGCCCAGTGTAGGTGGCGTTGGGGAAGACGATCTGTAAGCCGGAGGCGGCATCGTAGGTGGTCGCCGGGAGCGCATTGCCGCGGGTGGAAAACCGGAGAATCTCCCGATCGGGCAATACCACTAGCTCCAGACCAGTTACCGCGCTGCTGAAGGCCATGGTCATGCCGCCCAACGAGCGTTCCACTATGCCGTATTGGGGACGCACAGAGAAGCGCAGCATCATCCCCTGGGCATTGACGCTAAGGCCCATCATCCCGTTCTCATGGATCCCCGCCTGGGCCTCAGGGCTGGGCACGTTGGTCCACACTACCAGGGTCCTGCCGTCCTCCAGCCAGAAGGGGAGCGGCAAGGCATCTAAGCTGCCGCGGATCCGCAACGTCTTCTGCTGGGGGTTGGCCGACTCTATGGACACCAGGCTGAGTCTGGGGCGAGACACCGTGGTAGTGAGGCGGCCGGCCACCCACCCCTGGTGTCCTGCACCGGTCACCACCTGGAGCCATTCCCGGTGAGCGCCAGTGACTCGGAGGGGGAGTCCCTGCCGCATCAGGGTGACGATGGCGTGGCTGGTGGAAGGGCCGGCGCGCAGGTTGACGTCCGGGCGTGCCACCACCGCCTGCGTATGCTGGCGGATCTCCAGCCGGTCAGCCGAGAAGCTGTACTGCACTGCCGGCCGGCTCGGCCCCACGTTATACACGTCCAGATGTCGATCTTCGACCCAGCCTGGTTCCCCGCTGGCCAGTCGCACTTGGTGCCATGTACCGGAAGAGGTGACTACCGTCACGGTGGTCCCCGGTAGCAGTGTGGCAACTTCGGGCGCCCGAGCACTGGGCATACGGCGCACGGCAGCCCGGCTGAGCACCGTGCCCTGTAAACTTAAGGCGGGGGTGGAAAACATGGCAACGTTGATGGGGACCAGCTGCACCAGGCCGGCGTTGATCCACCCCGGCTGGCCCGAAGGCAGTGCGATTCGCAGCCAATCGCCTTGCTGACCGGCCAGGGGGAAGGCTTCGGGGCGGCCGGTCCGGCCGGTGACGGCGTGACCGGTGCCGGGCCCGGAGCGGATGTTGACGTGTTGCCCGGTGACTCTAACCACGGTGGGTGCCGGCGCCTGTTCGATCTCCAGCAGCCAACCGGCCATCCAGCCCACTTGTCCGGCCGGTGTTCGTACCTGCATCCAGTCGCCGCTTACCTCCAAGACCTCCACGCGGGTTCCTCGCTGAAGTTGGCCCACAATGGGGTGCTGGGTACCGGGACCTGCGCGCAGGTTCACCACGCTACCGGTGACCACGGCGTTGCGGGCATCGGCCGGCGCCGTGAACCCCAGTAACAAGAGGGCGACGATGGAGACGATGGTTGCGACCCTAACCATGGTTGGCCTCCGCATCCCGGGCAGCACGCCCCGCCCTGGTGGAAACGGGCAAATGCTGTCGTAATACAGGGCGGTGCTTCTATGCGGTG
>DMHJ01000096.1 GCA_003449495.1 Clostridiales bacterium UBA8153 | reverse complement strand
ACCGAGGAGGAGATGCTCCGGGCCATCGCCTCTTTGGTGGAGGACGGGATTACCGTGGCCCTATTCGCCTTTACCCCCATCCCGGGCACCCGCATGGCCGGGTCGCCCCGGCCTTCCCCGGCCGCCTACCGCCGAATCCAAGTGGGCCACTTTTTGTTGCAACTGGGCGCGGTGACTGTGGGCGACTTCTACTTCGGGGAGGGGAAACTGGTGTCCGCCGGCCTCGACCGGGAGCGCCTGCAGCACCTCTTGGCGGACGGGACCGCCTTCCGTACCAGTGGCTGCCCGGGCTGCAACCGCCCCTTCTACAACGAGCGCCCCGGGCAGGAACCTTATAACTACCCGCGACCGTTGCTTCCCGCCGAGCTGGAAGCCGAGGTTGCGAAGGTGTTGGATGACCTGACCCCCTCGCCGGCCGCAGCCGGGGTGTGGAGGCTCATCGAGAGCGGGCCGGGCAGCGCCGCCTGGAACATGGCCGTCGATGAAGCGCTGGCCCGGGTGCACGCCCGGGGCCGCGCCCTGCCCACCCTGCGCCTTTATGCCTGGAATCCGCCGGCCGTTTCGGTGGGGTATGCCCAGGCCCTAGAGGGGGAGGTAAACCTGGAGGAGTGCCGCCGGGCAGGTGTGGACTGGGTGCGCCGGCCCACCGGCGGCCGGGCGGTCCTGCACGAACACGAGCTCACCTATTGCGTGGTCATCCGGCAGTCACTGCTGCCGGGGTCGGTGCTGGCCACCTACCGGCGTCTGGCCAAGGGTCTGGCTGGAGTCCTGCGCCGGCTCGGACTAGACCCCGTGCTGGCCGCGCCGTCCGGACGGGCGTCCCGGCGTACGGCGGCCTGCTTTGACGAGCCGTCGGCCCATGAACTCCTAGTCGCCGGCAAGAAGGTGCTGGGCAGCGCCCAGGTGCGGCGCGATGGAGTCATCCTGCAGCATGGCTCGTTGCTCCTGCATTTCTCACCCGGGCGGCTGGCCCAGTTTCTCCCGGGCCTCTCTCCTGAACGCCTGGCGTCGCGGGCGGCGGGCGTCTCCGGCCTCTTGGGAAGGCCCACCGGCATCGATGAAGCCTCCCGGGCCTTCCGGGAAGGGTTTGCCCAGGAGCTGGGCATCACCCTACGGCCGGGCGATCTGACCCCCGAAGAGCGGGAGCTGGCAGAGACGCTATTGCCTCGCTATGCTCACCCTTCGCTGCAGCGGCCGGGGAAAGGTGTGCGCTGACTCGGCTTAGCCTCCGGCTGCAGCGGGCCGGGGATGGCGCCGGCTTCCATTTTATGCTGTAAGGAGTGGGGATGAGAGTGTATGACGTTGTCGTAATCGGTGGCGGTCCCGGCGGTTACGTGGCCGCCGTTCGCGGCGCGCAGCGGGGCGGCAAGATCGCCCTGGTGGAAGCGGATCGGTTGGGGGGATGTTGTCTCAACCGCGGCTGCATTCCCACCAAGGCCCTGGTGAAGAGCGCGGAGCTTTTCGTGGCGGCCAAGGAGGCTGCGGGCTTTGGTGTGACCACCGGGCCGGTGGAGCTGAACCTGTCCGCCGTACTCGCCCACAAAGAGCAGGCCATCCGGCAGCTGACCGGGGGCGTGGCCACCCTCCTGAAAGGGAACGGCGTGACGGTCTACCCTGGGCGGGCCCGCATCCGGCCGGGGATGAAGGTGGAGGTGCAGCTGAACGAGGGCGGCAGCGAAACCCTGAGCACCCGGGCCATCATCATTGCCACCGGTTCCCGGCCCCAGCTGCCCCCGGTATCCGAGCGCGCCCTGGGGCTTACCATTTCCAGTGACGATGCCTTGAGTCCCCATAAGATTCCCGAGAGCATGCTGGTTATCGGCGGGGGAGTGCTGGGCATCGAGTTCGCCTGCATCTACCGGGCTTTCGGCACCAAGATCCAGGCCATCAAGCGCACACCCGGCATCCTCCCCCCGGTTGACGAAGAGCTGGGCAGGCGTCTCATCCCCATCCTGCGCCGCAAAGGCATCGCCGTCACCACCGGTGTCTTCATCAAGGATATCGTGGAAGATGGCGGCGGAACCCGGGTGGTGAAGGCGGAGACGGCGGAAGGGCCCGTCGAGTTCAGGGCCGAGCAGGTGCTGGTGGCCATGGGGCGGGTCCCGGACTTCGGTGGATTGGACTTGGCCGGACTGGGTATCGCCCACTCTGCCCGCGGCATCGAGGTCAACGAACAGATGCGGACCTCGGTGCCGGGGATCAGCGCCATCGGCGACGTCACCGGACGGTACTTCTTGGCTTCCGTAGCCATGGCCCAAGGGTTGGTGGCCATGGACAACCTGCTGGGCCATCCCCGGGTCATGAACGACCGGGTGGTGCCGGCCGCCGTATTCTCCATGCCCGAGGTGGCCAGCGTGGGCCTGAGCGAACGCGAGGCCAAGGAACAGGGGGAAGTCAAGGTCTCCCGCTTTGCCTTTGCCGCCAACGGGCGGGCGGTGGCCTCGGGAGAGACGGAAGGCATGGTCAAACTGGTGGCCGACGCCGCCACCGGCCGGTTGCTGGGGTGCCACATCCTGGGCCCGCAGGCCACCGACCTCATCCACCAGGGCGCCATTGCCCTGCAGCTGGAGGCGCGGGCCGAAGAGTTGGCGGAGACCGGCTTTGCCCATCCCACCTTCTCCGAGGCGGTCATGGAGGCCATTCACGGGCTCTCCGGAGAGGCCATCCACGTGGTCAAACGAGGTTAGACGTTCCAGGAAGCGACTGGGGGTGCGGGCAGGCAGCCGGGGACGGAGTGGCTTGACCAGCGTACCTGCGAGGCGGTTTGCCGGCTGGGGCCGGGGCGAGGCGGACGGTGAGCAGAACCGTCGTGGACCCCGCTTCGACACCGCCAGCGGCGGCCCGTAGCCCCCAGCTCCCGGGCCGGCAGGTGTCGGTGCTGGTAGGTTACGGTGGTGACCTTCCGGGTCACCCATGGTGGGGGGCTCTGAGGCTGTCCCAAGCGTAAAGC
>DMHJ01000122.1:8987-15368 GCA_003449495.1 Clostridiales bacterium UBA8153 | reverse complement strand
GCACATTGACCTCATCGTGGGCTATGACGCCAAGATAGGGGATCTTCTCGGGGATCTTGCCCTTCACCGACACCTTGAGGGCGGAAAGCTGAAAGCGCTGGGACTGGAGCATGCGACGGCTGAGCTCCCCTTTCCCTCTGCCCACGGCGCCCCGACTGGGCGGTCGCACAGCTGCAAGAGCGGTTCCCCGGTGTCCAAGTGCTGCCGCAGCTCCTTTTGGGCTCTCTCCACGGGTTTATCTCTCCTCTACCATGGGCAGGCGCCGGTTCTGCCGGACGTACCCGGGAGACACCCCTTTTTCCGGGTCTAGCCAAGCACCGGGTGGGATCGGCTCCCCGGATACCGGCTTTCTGAGGCCGCGCCCGCAACGGCGCCTACCACGCCCACCGGTTCCGCCCTAGCCCGGCCCCGGCTGCTGCCCCAGATGGCGCACGAACCATGAGAGCAGGTGCTCCAGCCGCTCCACCCGGTGAACGGGTTTGCCGGAGCGGGACAGCTCATGGTTTTCGTCGGGGAACCGTACCATCACCACTTTGCGCTTTAGCCGCTTGAGAGCCACAAACAGCTCCTCGGCCTGGCTAATGGGGCACCGCAAGTCGTTTTCGCTATGCATGATCATGAGGGGAGTGGTGATGTTCCCGGCGTAGGTGATGGGCGAGCGCTCGAGGTAGAACTGGGGGTGGTCCCAGGGCGTGCCCGGGAACTCCCAGTCCGAGTTGAAGTAGGCCAGGTCGCTAGTGCCGTACTGGCTGTAGCGATTGCAGGTACTGCGGCAGGTCACGGCCGCCCGGAAACGCCGGGTCTGACCGATGATCCAATTGGTCATGTAGCCGCCGTAGCTGCCGCCGGTCACCCCCAGCCGGTCCGCATCCACGTACGGTCGAGTCAGTACCTGGTCAACCGCCAGCATAAGGTCGCGGTAGTCCCCACCGCCCCAGTCGTGACGGTTGCCGGCGGCAAACTCCTGGCCGTAAGTGGTGCTGCCGCGGGGGTTCACGTAAAGGATACAGAAGTCCTGGGCGGCCAAAAGCTGCAGCTCGTGAAAGAAGCCGTAGCCGTAGGCGGCGTGCGGTCCCCCGTGGATGTGCAGGACCAGCGGGTACTTGCGGCCGGGGTCGAACTGGGGTGGATGCATCAGCCAGCCGTGCATGGGCCATCCTTCCGCTCCGGCCAATGCCAGTTCCTCTACGGCACCCAACTCTACTTGGTCCAACCAGGGATTGGCATGGGTGAGCCGGGTTTCTTCGCCGTCGCGCCACCAGTACAGGTCGCCCATGGCCTGGGGAGTACTGGAGGCCACGATCAGGTGGCCGTCACGCCAGTCCCACACGAATACTTGGCGGGGTCCGGTAGCGAGAGGAGAGACCGTGCCGGTGGCCACCTCCACCTGGTAGACGCCGGTGGCCCCCCGGTGGCTTGTACCGTACACCAGGATTTGCCCGTCCGCACTCCACCGGGGGGGAGGGGTGGAGCCGGCATGCATGTCCCCGGCGGTACCGAGGCCGGCCCCCAACCCACTGGCCGCAGTGAGGTTCCTGGGCACGCCTCCGGCGGCGGGCACCAGCCAGAGGTCGGGCTGGGTGGCGCCGCCGTAGGTGTTTTCGTGACCGAAATAGGCGATGGTGGCGCCGTCGGGCGACCACGCAGGCTGCCCGCACGGCCCGGCCGCGGCGGTCAGCTGGACCAAATCGCCGCCGGAAACGGGAACCAACCAGATGTCCGAACGATTGTGATAGTCCCCATCATCCGAGCGGTCGGCCGCTACGGCGATCCGGCTACCGTCCGGAGACCAAGCGGGAGCGGTGTGGTCGAAATCCCCACTAGTGACCTGCCGGGGTGGAGCAGAACCATCTGCAGGTACCACCAGGACCTGGCTGCGCTCATCTCCCAGCCAGCCCGTACCGTTTAGCTTGTACCGGAGCCGCGTGATGACCCGCACATCGCTTTTAGGGGGAGGAGTGCCGTTACCCTGGGGACCGCCCGGGCCCACTCGTGCCGTGAAGGCAAGGTGCCTGCCGTCGGGTGACCAGACCGGGTCGGTCACGGCCTCCTTGAGGTTGGTGATGCGAACGGCCTCGCCGCCCACTACCGGGATCACCCAGAGTTGAGGCCGCTCGCTGTCCCGGTTGGATAGAAAGGCCAAACGGGTGCCGTCAGGCGACCACCGGGGCGTGTGATCGGTCTTGGCTCCGCTGGTGAACGGGGCAACCTGTCCGCCCCGGGCAACCCGGTAGAGGTGGGATCGATACTTGCGGTCCTCGCCCACCCACTTCCTTACGAAGACCACCTGGTCCCCTGCGGGAGCCAGCTGGGGGTCCTCCACCCACACCGCGTTGTAGAGATCCTGAGCGGCGATACGCCTGGCCACGGTGATGCCTCCTTCCAGGAACTGCTGCTCATGCTAGAGGTACGGGTTCCACGTCCATAACCCGGTTCCTCCCCTAGGCGTGCAGCGGCTGGAGGGCCTTGGAGCCGGAACGCCGGTGTAAGGACGCTGTAGTTGGCTACCGCTCTGACCGGGTTGACGCTGGGCCCGGTGGTCTTGGTTCGGCCGCAAGCTGCCAAACCCTCCAAACACCCTTACACCGGAGGGGATACGCCAAGGTGAGACAAACGGGTCAGGATAAGGTGAGATGGGACACTATGGACGCTTCTACAGATCGGAACTGTATCCAGCGCTTAGACCCATGGACCAGGCCTTAGTCCGCCGGGTGCGACGGAAGGGCAGGAAACTGAGGTACCAGCGGCGTGCAACTCATGGACTCGGCAAGCTTGCCGGACGCGAACCGGGGTTATTCACACACTGGCAGCTGGAGATACATCCTCCGACTGGTGGTTGGAGTCAGATGAGCTGAGAAGTTCAAGTCCGGTTCTGCGAGAGCCTGGGGGTAGAATTCTCTCGGGCTACTCACCCGCTAATCGGCTGCAGTTCCTGCCCGGCAGGATGCGCCCCACCGGCCGGAGAACTCTGGTCCGGGGCCTGCCCTTGGCATTGCAGCCATCGGCTCCGGCACGGCCGTGCCCTGGTCCCACGGTTGAGTGGCGCGGCGTAGGTGCTGACATGGGTGCTCACACTCCATACGCGAAGGGAGCTGGACAGCATGAGTCCTTTTTGTGGGGTAGCGGTTGCGGAACGGCGGTTGGTGGTGGTCCTTACCCCGGCCGAGTCCAAACGCTTGATCGCCAAGGCCGTGGTCAAGATGCCGGTGGTGGAACGGGCGCGCCGGGAGGGTCGCATCATCGTAGGTACGGGCAGCACCAACTCGTATGTGGCTGAGGAAATCCTAGGACCGGTGTTCCCACGCCACCAGTTTATAAGCGGTCACGTCATCGACGGCGGTTTCGGTAGCGGGGGAGGACCCCGGCTCACTCCCTTTGTCATCCAGCAAGGGCAACTGGTGAGCACGCCGTGGCAGGAGGCTCTGCCCGGGCTGGGACCGCAGGATGTGGTGATCAAAGGAGCCAATGCCGTGGATCCCCAGGGCAACGCCGGCATCCTGCTGCTGAGCCCGACGGCCGGTACCATAGGCGCCTTGCTGGGTATCGTCACGGCCCGCGGTGTGCCCCTCATCATCCCGGTGGGACTGGAGAAACTGGTGCCGTCGGTAGTGGAAGCATCGGCCCAGGCGGGGCTGGGCCGGGTTACCGATGCTCTGGACGGCCGTACGGTGGGACTCATGCCGGTGGTGAATGGTGAAGTGGTCACCGAGATCCAGGCGCTCAGCATCTTGTACGGTGTGGAGGCGGTACAGCTGGCGGGCGGCGGCATCGGCGGCGCGGAGGGCTCGGTAGTGCTGGTAGCCCGGGGTACGGCTGCCGCTGTGGAGCAGGCCAAGGCAGGTCTGGCCCAGATCAAGGGGGAGCCGCCCTACGGACGTCCCGCCACCACCTGACCGTCAACGCACGGACCGGCGCAAAGACTCCGCGGCCAGAAGCCGCAGTATGGTGGACAGCAGGAAGATTTGGCGGAATCCCACCGCGTCGATGAGGAGGGTGCCGGCCAGGGGAGCCACCGTGGCGGCGATGCCGCTGCACAGGCTATGCACACCCACATGCGAGGGCCGCCGGTCGTCGGGAGTCAGTTGGAGTAGCAGGTTGAAGGTGGCCAAGCCCCAACCGCCCCAAGCCAGTCCACCGACGATCTCGGCGGCGATGGGATGCCATGGGGAGGTAGCTGTAAACCAGAGCAAAGAGCTGCCGGCTACGGCGAAACCGGACATGACCACGGCGAGCCCGGGTCCCCTCCGGTCGATGAGACGTCCCCAGAGCTTTTGCGAGACCAAGGCCGCACCGGTACTGGCCATAGTGTAGTAGCCGAGGTGCACGACCCCGGCACCTAAGGCCTGGACGCCGTAGAGGGCGCAGAAAGGACCGGCGATACCTGCGGCCAAGCTCATACCGGTGGTGCCTAACACGTAACGGGCAAACGGCGTGGTTAGGGCTGCGCGCCAGCTTAGCGGGCTGCGCGAGCGTCCGGGTACCGGGTAGCTGGGTTCGGGTATGCGCAGGAAAAACATGAAGGCGATGAGACCTAGGGCCAGGAAGACGACCATGCCCAGCTGGAAGCCTCCCGGGTAGCCATAGCCGGCGATGAGCCGGCTGGCGACGGGTACGGCGGCCAGTGTGCCCATGCTCATGATCACGTTTCGGGTGGAGAAGAACCTTCCCCGCTCGGGTTGGGGCACCAAACCCGCCATGATCGAGGTCCACGCGGGCCCGGCCAGCGCTCCGCTGGCCGAGATAAAGATCATGAGGCCCATGACCGTTTTCACGGCCGGCTGGCCGCTGAGGTAGCTTGGTACCAGCAGGATCAAGAACCACGAAAGGCGCGCAGCTACTCCCGCCACCACGCAGATCCTCCGGCGCTGTCCGATGCTCTCGGTCAGGCGCGCGAACGGCAGCTGCAGGATGTTGCCGGTGAGGGACTGCAATGAACTGAGCACGCTGATGTGTCCGCGCCCGGCGCCCATGTACAGGAGAAACGGCGTCATGAAACTGACGAAACCACCGGCGAGGGCCGAAAACAACCCGTCCAGGATCATCAAATCCGTAGCCCGCCGGGTTCTCAGGGGAGCAAGCACGCGCGTCACTGCCAGCATCGATGGCTCCTGTCTGTCGTCTCAGCCATGGCTTCTCTGAACAACCCGGGTTTCCTGCCATGGGGCGCGGACGGGGATGGACACCAGAATGCCATGCTCTGGGCGTATGCCGTATGCGGGCACGTGGCCCGAACCAGGTGCATGCCTCCTCGACCAGACACGCAAAAGGGATTTACCGGTATGCAGCTTATGCGCACCGCATTGCGGAACCTGCCCAGTTGCGGTGATGCCACTAGCTTTGGTATAATGAGACCTGCCGGAGGGATGGCGACATAGCCAAGTGGTAAGGCAGGGGTCTGCAAAACCCTTACTCCCCGGTTCGAATCCGGGTGTCGCCTCCACTTGTTCGGGCGGTTAGCTCAGCTGGTTAGAGCGCATGCTTGACATGCATGAGGCCAGGGGTTCAAGTCCCTTACCGCCCACCAGAAAACCACGGGTCCCGGAATCAAGTCCGGGACCTGTTCGCTTTTTGCGGCCATTCAGTTGCACTGCAGCTGACCAGCTCCCCATTCTGCCTTGTGGGCGGTGCCGTAGTGCCCGGCTCGCCCTCCGGCTGTCCAATCCCACCTGGTCCAACCGTCAGCATGTGGATGTGCTTGGCAGTAATAGGCCGGCCCCGGCCGGGCCATGATATGAGCGGCAGCTACAGTTGACGAAGTTCCAGACCGGACCCAAGCTCCGACTGGAACGTTCTGGCAGGTCTAAAAATCCCAGACCAGACTCTCCTCTGTAGCTGCCACGCTTTTTCGGCTGATACTTCCATGTATACTCCCGGCCCGCCGGGGTGACGATAAGGCCAGGCAGCTACAGAGGACGCACGCCGGCAAGATGTGAATCCTGCCGGGGGTGTGCAACAAGTCTAGTCCCTAGACTTCCTACGTACACTTACATCTGGGGCTGCCTTCTTGTATTGCTCACACCTATCTCACCCCGGATCTGTCATGATGAGCCGACCGGGCATATGCTATGGCGAGCAAAATCCCAGGCGAACGCTTTCAGGAGATTTGCCCGCTGCTAACTGGCCATTTGCCGGCAGAGGATCCGTATACCGTTTCCTGCGTCGACACACAATATTACCACCGGGGGGAAAGAGGCGAACGCATGCAGGTCTTGTCCATAAAGGCGGAGCAGCACATTGATCAAGGCAAAGCTAGGCTGGACCAGGAACTCAAAGGGCTGGCCCACGCAGGCATCTTCGTTCGCACCAGCGAGTTCACCCGGGCCAATCTCGCCTTCTTGCGCTGCGCCGGGGAGCAGGCCCGGCCGGAGGAGCTGCCCCGCG
>DMHJ01000122.1:0-8592 GCA_003449495.1 Clostridiales bacterium UBA8153 | reverse complement strand
TGGAGAAAGGCTCACGTCCGCAGGCTGGTGAGGGAAAGCTATAACCGCTTTGGTCAGGACGAGCTGGAGGCGGTATGTGCCGCGGTCGTCAGGTCCATAACTGACGCCGAGGGAACGGCATCCCATGCCGACCCCCGGCTCCGGATCCTCTCCAGGTTGCTGGAGTTTTTGGAACGCCATGATGAAGTCGTGCTGGAAGGTTGTGTCAGCTTTCGCCTTCGCGACTAGCTCGAAGAGCTGGAGGACGCTATGGATCGTGCCGTAGACGAATACCTCATGGGGAGGGAGTATAAGGAGTTCATACGGCCACTGCGTTATTTCATCGAAATGCAGGAGTCCCGCATTGAGGCAGTCCACGTTCTCGTGTCGTCCAACGGAATCTGCCGGCTGATCGACAAGGAGAACCAGCCACTGCCTAGCGACCACTTGGACGAAGGTATCATCCAGCTGATGGAGGGAGACATGGGCTATGAGGACTTGCCGGTGAGCTCGCTCATCACCCTTGCCCCCAGGTTGGTCACCATTCACATGGGAGCTGCCACGCAGAAGCCGCCCAGCTTAGAAACACTCATCAGCATTCTGCCGAACGCCTGCCAGTCTGCAAGGGGTGCCAGTTGTGCGCCTGCGGACGGGTGGAAGAGGGCGGCCCGGCCCAGCGGCCCCAAGTCTGATAGGAGGTCTCACGTTCCCGGGTTGTGCGTGCCGTACGCATGGCCATCCTGCCGGTGACCGGCTCCTTGGCCCAAAACGCCGGCTTCAGTACCCAGTGTCTGCCGCTGACTTGCTCAAGGGCGGCGGGGTTTCACCTGAGACGCGGGCACGATGGCACCGGGAATGCGTGTGCGCAGCGGAACACTTGACAGCCTGAAGGCGCCGGATGTAGAATGGCACCAAACCGGTAAGGCGATGATGGGGAGAGTAGCTACGCTTCTGGGCAGCAGAGAGGGAGGTCGAGGCTGGAAGCCTCCCGGCTGGCAGCGTAGGGAACACCGTCCCGGAGCAGCTCTGTTAAGGGTGATCCCCCAAGCAGAGACGCGCGACTCGGCGTTAGCGAGCACTGAGTGGCCCGGCTAAGCCGGGCAATCTGGGTGGAACCACGGCCTAAAACTCCGTCCCAAGCCGGCGACGGAGTTTTGTCTTCAGTAAGGAGGGCTTACGATGATGGTAACCGTAGACGGTCGCCAGCTGGAGGTGCCCGCCGGGACTCCGGTTGGGCAAGTGGCAGCCCAGCTGGGCTTGCGCGCGCTGGCCGGCCGGATGGGCGGCAGACTGGTAGGCCTGGATGAACCCGTCAAGGAGGACACCTCTCTGGAACTCCTCGACTTCTGTACGCCTGCAGGACGGGAGGTCTACCGGCACACGGCTTCCCACGTGCTGGCCCATGCCGTGAGGCGGTTGTTTCCCGGTGTGAAGCTGGCCATCGGTCCGGCCATTGAGGACGGCTTCTATTACGACTTCGAGGTCGCCAGGCCGTTTACCCCCGAGGACCTAGCGGCTATCGAGCAGGAGATGGCCCGCATCGTCGCGGAAGACTGGCCCATCCAGCGGCAGATCATGCAGCGGGACCAGGCTATCGAGCACTTCCGCCTGGCAGATGAGCCCTACAAGGTCGAGCTCATTGAGGACCTGCCTGAAGACGTTGCCATCAGCTGCTACCGGCAGGGCGACTTCCTCGACTTGTGTGCCGGTCCTCACCTGCCCTCCACCGGTCGTCTAGGGGCTTTCAAGCTGCTGACTACGGCGGGAGCGTACTGGCGGGGCGATGAGCGGTGCCCTATGCTTCAGCGGGTATATGGAACGGCCTTCGAACGAGCCGAGGACTTGGAGAAGCATCTGTTCAACCTGGAGGAGCAGAAACGCCGGGACCACCGGCGCTTGGGTCGTGAGCTGGACCTGTACAGCATGCATGAAGAAGGCGGGGCCGGGCTGGTGTTCTGGCACCCGCGAGGTGCCCTGGTACGCCAGCTCATCGAGGATTTCTGGCGCAAGGTGCACCGCGAACGGGGCTACGACATTTTGTACTCACCGCACATTGCCAAGGTGGATTTGTGGAAGACCAGCGGGCACTGGAGCTGGTACAAAGACAGCATGTACTCGCCCGTGAAGATCGACGAAGCCGAATACCTGCTCAAGCCCATGAATTGCCCGTTTCACATCCTGATCTACCAGACTCAGACCCGCAGCTACCGGGAGCTGCCTCTGCGCTGGGCAGAGCTGGGTACCGTCTACCGTTACGAAAGGTCCGGTGCCCTCCACGGCCTACTACGGGTGCGCGGGTTCACCCAGGACGATGCCCACCTCTTCTGCCGTCCGGATCAGCTGGAAGATGAGCTGGTGGGCGTGGTGGACCTGGCCGAATTCATGATGAAGACCTTCGGGTACCACTCCTACGACGTGATGCTGTCGGTGCGTGATCCGGAGCGCCGGGACAAGTACATCGGCGACGACCGCGTGTGGGAACAGGCGGAGGGTGCCCTGCTGGGGGCCTTACGCCGCAAGAACCTGGATTACGTGGTGGGCGAGGGGGAGGCGCAGTTCTACGGTCCCAAGATCGACATCACCCTCAAAGACAGCCTGGGACGCGGTTGGCAGGGCCCTACCATCCAGGTGGACTTCAATCTGCCCGAACGCTTCGACCTCGGCTATATGGGCGAAGACGGCACATTGCACCGGCCGGTGATGATTCACCGTACCGTGCTCGGCTCCATGGAGCGCTTCTTCGGCGGCCTCATCGAGCACTATGCCGGGGCCTTCCCGCTATGGTTGGCTCCCGTGCAGGCAGTGGTCATCCCCATCGCCCAGCGTCACGCCGGCTATGCCCAGGAGGTGCTGGCAGCTCTCAAGGGGGCCGGGATCCGGGTAGAGGTCGACCTGCGCAATGAAAAGGTGGGCTTCAAGATCCGCTGGCACGAAGTGCAGAAGGTCCCCTACATGTTGGTGGTGGGCGACCGGGAAATGGAAAGCCAAAGCGTCTCCGTACGCGAGCGAGGCGGGGGAGACCGGGGCCGCCTGGGCGTTCAGGAGTTGGCGGCCGAGCTTTTGCCTAAGGCCGGCTTGCCGCTGTAAGTAGGAGATGGCCGGATGACCGCCTTCGGTAGGCTTCCGCGCGCCGCCGGTAGTCCGGCCCGCCGCAGAAGGCCGCCGGGCGCGGGCGTATGCTGGCATTGACGCTGGCACCAGAGCGTGGTAGAATGGGGCGACCTACAAGTGAAAAGGTGCAAGCAGGAGCATCCGCTTCTCACCTTACAGCGCCTTCAGGTTGCGGTAAGGTTAGGCTAGGGGACAGAAGACTGTCTACGATGACGCGCGGGTGCCTACACCCGCGCGTGCTTGTATTTGGCGGGAAAGGAGGTGAAACGCGATCAGCAGGGACCTGCGTATCAACGACGACATCCGTGCCCGGGAGGTGCGTCTGGTTGCGGCCGACGGCGAACAGCTGGGCATCATGTCCGCCCGCGAAGCTCTACGGGTGGCCGCAGACCGGGGAATGGACCTGGTGGAGGTGGCGCCCACGGCCCGTCCTCCAGTATGCCGCCTGATGGACTATGGCCGCTTCAAGTACGAGCAATCCAAGCGTGCCCGAGAAGCCCGTAAGCGCCAGAAAATCGTTACCATCAAGGAAGTCAAGATGCGGCCCAACATCGAGGACCACGACTTCGATGTCAAACTCCGTAGCACCCTGCGCTTCCTGGAGGATGGGGACAAGGTTAAAGCTACCATCATGTTCCGAGGGCGAGAGATCGTCCACTCGGATCGAGGACGCGATGTGCTGGTGCGTCTGGCCAAGGCCGTGGAGCAAGTGGGCGTGGTGGAACGCCCGGCCAAAGTAGAGGGGCGAAACATGGTTATGATCCTCACCCCCAAGCAGGCGCCGGCACCGTCCCCGGCCCAGTCGCAGCAGCCGCAGGAGTAGAGGGAGAAGGGAGTTCGCGACGTGTCCAAGACCAAACTTAAGACCCACCGGGGAGCCGCCAAGCGCTTCTGGATCAGCGGGTCCGGCAAGGTGCGCAAAATGCGGGCCGGTAAGACCCATAAGGCCGAAGTCAAGCCCGCCAAGCGCAGGCGCAGGCTGCGGCAATCCACCGATGCCAACCGGGTAGACGCCAAGCGAGTGCGTCTGCTCATTCCGTTCAAGTGAGGACGTGCCGGCGGGGAGGTAATCTACGGTGCCGAGAGTGAAAAAAGGTGTGACGGCCCGTCGCAGGCACAAGAAAGTGCTGAAGCTGGCCAAGGGATACTGGGGTCGCAAATCCAAGACGTTCAAGGTCGCCAATGAGACGGTTATGAAGGGCCTGTGGTACGCATACCGGGACCGTCGCAAGCGTAAAGGCGAGTTCAGGCGGCTTTGGATCACCAGGATCAATGCCGCCGCGCGGCAGAACGGCATCTCGTACAGCCGGCTGGTCAGGGGTCTCAAGCAGGCGGGCGTGGAAGTCAACCGCAAGCTCCTGGCCGACTTGGCCGTGCACGATGCGCCGGCCTTCGACCGCCTGGTACAGGTGGCCAAGGAGTCACTGAAGAGTGTCTAGGATGTGGGGAATGCGTCTTGGCTAGCGGCTTTCAGCCGACTGCATTCTGGCTGCATCCTGCGCAAGTCCTGGCCATGAGTTTTCTGGCCGTGATCGGCTTAGGGACATTGCTCCTGCTGTTGCCCTGGTCTACGGCTCCCGGCCGGGATACTTCCTGGGTCGATGCGCTTTTTACCGCTACTTCGGCGGTGTGCGTCACCGGTCTGACGGTGGTGCCCACGGGCACCCACTGGTCCGCCTTTGGGCAACTGGTGATCTTGGCGCTCATCCAGGTGGGCGGCCTAGGCATCATGACTACCGCCGCCATTTTCGCCGTGCTCACCGGCCGCCGCATCGGACTCAAGGACCGGCTGGTCATCCGGGAGAGTTTCGGCAAGGATGGCTTGGCCGGGCTGGTGCGCTTGTTGCGCCTGGTTGTCTTCACCACCGCGGCGGTGCAGCTTCTGGGCGCCATGTACCTGGCCTGGCGATTTGCCGGCCACATGCCCGTAGGGCAGGCCTGGTACTACGCCCTGTTTCACACGGTGGCGGCATTCAACAACGCGGGCTTCGACCTGTTCGGCGACTCCTTAATGCGGTACGTATCCGATCCGTGGATCAACTTTGGATTCATCGCCCTGATTATCACCGGGGGGCTGGGTTTCCCGGTGCTCATGGATCTTTACCAGCGGGCGCGTGACCGGAAGCACCGGCTTACCCTGCATACCCGCATGGTGGTGGCGACTACCACGGTGCTGCTGGTGGCCGGCGCTTTACTGGTGGTAGTGCTGGAGTACGGCAATCCCGCCACCCTCGGTCGCCTGGACCTGCGGGGGAGACTGCTGGCGGGTTTATTCCAGTCGGTGACCCCGCGCACCGCCGGCTTCAACACCCTGCCCACCTACCAGCTGCGTCCGGTTACGCTGCTTTTCATCATGGTCCTGATGTTTGTGGGCGCCTCCCCCGGAGGCACCGGTGGCGGTATCAAGACCACTACTTTTGTGAGCCTGCTGGCGAGTGTCTGGACGCTGATTGCGGGCCGGCAGGACATCGAGATGTTTCGCACGCGGCTCAGCCGGGAAGTCCTGGAGAAATCCCTGGCCATCTTCCTGGTGGGCTTGACCCTGGTTACGGTGACCGCCGGCTTTCTGTTGGCGAGCGAGGGGCTCGGCTTTCTTCCGGTGTTGTTCGAGTCTTTTTCCGCTTTCGGCACCGTAGGCCTGAGCTTGGGTATCACCTCCGGGCTCAGTACCGCGGGACGGCTGATGCTCAGCTTCACCATGTTTGCCGGCCGGGTGGGACCGCTCACCGTGTTCATGGCCATCGCCATCGGCAGCCGCTCTCCGGCCGCTTACCGCCGGCCGGAGGAGAAGATCATGGTAGGGTAAGACCGGAGGGGAGCTACCCATGCTCAAGGATGTCGCCGTCATAGGCCTGGGGCGGTTTGGAGCCAGCGTAGCGGTGACCCTGCAGCAATCTGGGGTCAGCGTTATGGGTATCGACGTGCTCCAGGAAAATGTCGTCGCGGTGGCGGGGGTCCTGACCCAGGCCGTGCAGGCCGATGCCACCGATGAGCACGCAGTGAAGGAACTGGGAGTGCGTAACTGCGATGCCGTGGTGGTGGCCATCGGCAGTAACGTCTCCGCCAGCCTCCTGGTTACGGTGATGCTCAAAGACTTGGGGGTCAAGCAGATCATTGCCAAGGCCTCCACGGAGCTGCATGCCCGGGCCCTGAAATTGGTGGGCGCCGACCGGGTGGTGCTGCCCGAGCGGGACATGGGGAAACGCATTGCCAACTGCCTGACATCCCCCAGCCTCCTCGACTACATCGACCTATCACCGGACCACAGTGTCATGGAAGTTACTGTCACCGAGTTTCTGGCCGGGAAGACCCTGAGGCAGCTGGACCTGCGCAACCGCTACGATGCCAACGTCATCGCTTTTCGCCGGGGGAATCACATGAACATGGCGCCCCGGGCCGATGACAGCATTGAGACCGGCGATGTGCTGGTCTTGGCAGGGGGCAACGAGGGTCTTGAGAAGCTCTTGTCCAAACTGCAGTCCAGATAAGCTATGAGCCGGCAGCTTTTAGCAGAGGTACGCCGGCTGAAGCTGCGCAAGCACCGGCGCCACCAGGGGAAGCTGGTCCTGGAGGGCGTCCGCCTGGTGCGGGAGGCTCTGGAGCAGGAGGTTACCGTTGCTGCCGCGCTCTACTCGCCGGAACTCCTCCGGCGTCCCGGAGGGTCGCAGCTGCTGTCCGAGCTGGCGGAGCGGCGGGTGCAGCTGGTGCAGGTAGAGGACAGCGCCCTGACCGGCTTGAGCGATGTGGATACTTGCCAGGGTATCGTGGCGGTGGCCGGGGCATTCACGCGGCCGGTAGACGCCACCCGTACCCTCAGGCTCCTGGTCGACGGCGTGCAGGATCCGGGTAACCTGGGCACCATCATCAGGTGTGCCCACGCGGCTGCGGTGGGCGCGGTGTACCTGGGGCCGGGCACCGTGGACCCGTTCGGCCCCAAAACTCTGCGGGCGGCCATGGGCTCGGTTTTTGCCGTCCCTCTCTTGGAGATGGAGGAGCTGGCCGGCGGGCTGGAGCGGCAACGCGCCTTGGGCTACCGGCTGGTGGTGGCGGATACCCGCGGTCGATGCTCGCCCGGCCAGTTGGATCTGACCGGGCGCGTGCTGTTGGCGGTGGGGAATGAGGCCCGGGGAGTCACCCCCCCGGTGCGGGAACGAGCCGACGCTCTGGTGCGCATTCCCATGCCGGGCGGTGCTGAATCGCTGAACGTGGCCATGGCCGCCACCATCCTGCTTTACGAGGCGGTAAGGCAACGCCATTCCCCAGGCACGGACTGCGGTTAGAGGCATGCATACCCGGTCGAGGTCCCGCCGCATCATCCCGGTCGCCGGCCTTTTGGGTTGTGGTCCTTGACCTCCGTCTCGCGGGTGGGTTATGATCGGATTGACGGGGGAGCACGGCAGGCTGCCGGCGGCGACGGGTAACGGTGACCTCCCGGGCAGCGGGTGGTGCCGTCTCCCCAAGAGGCAAACTGCATAGCGCAAAGGCTGTGAACGGGAGAGTACGGCCACACCGGACGGGCAGGGAAGTGCCGCCAGAGACTGGGAGCGGCACTCGTAACGGAGGCCGGAAGTTCACCCGGGAGCCGGCAGCTGAAGGCGGAAGTAGGCTGGCCCGGGCCGTCCGTTATGCGGGGGAGTCATGAGGCTTCATGACTCGACGAGCGGGGCGCTCTGGCGCTCAACCCAGGTGGTACCACGGAAGAACGGCTTTCGTCCTTGGCGGGCGAAGGCGGTTTGCATTTAAAGGGGGATGATGGGTGATGTACGAAACGGTTCAGGCCATACTGGACGAGGCAAAAGAGACCTTGGCCAAGCTGAAGGAGCCGGATGACATCCACAAGTTGCGGGTTGAGCTTTTGGGGCGTAAGGGTAAGCTCACCCAGGCATTACGCGGTTTGGCCGCACTACCGGCCCAGGAGCGCCCGCAGGCGGGAAGCGTGGCCAACGCCGCCAAGACCGAGTTGGAGGAACTGATCGGCCAGAGGCTGCGGCAGGTGCTGGAACGGCAGCATGAGGCCCGTTGGGAACGGGAGCGCATCGACGTTACGCTTCCGGGCCACCCGCTGCTGCCTGGGGTTCCCCACGTGTTGGCCCAGACCCGGCAGCAAATCGAAGACATCTTCATCGGCCTGGGTTTTTCCATCGCCGAGGGTCCCGAGGTAGAGACCGATGCCTACAATTTCGTGGCCCTCAACATCCCCCAGTGGCATCCGGCCCGGGACATGCAGGCCACGTTCTATGCCGGGCCCGACCAGGTGTTGCGCACCCATACTTCTCCGGTGCAGATCAGGAGCATGCGGGAACGAGCGCCCGGCATCCCCCTGCGGGTGATCGCGCCCGGCCGGGTGTATCGGCGGGATCCGGCCGACGCCACCCACCTTCCGGTGTTCACCCAGATCGAGGGCCTGGTGGTCGACGCAGACGCAACCATGGGTGACCTCTGCGGTGTGTTGCTGGAATGGGCACGGCAATTCTTTGGCCCGGCCACCCGGGTACGCCTGAG
>DMHJ01000087.1 GCA_003449495.1 Clostridiales bacterium UBA8153 | reverse complement strand
GTCCGGTCACCGTTCCGCCGGCCCCGCCGGCCCGGGCCCCGGGGCGCGTGCCCACCCCGGCCAAGAGCTTCCTCCGCCTCTGCCTCCCGCCGCTCCTGGACCAGCTTGCGGGCACCCAGCCGCACCAGTGCACTGCTCCAATCTCTCAACCTCGCCTCCCTTACGCAGTTCTTCAGCCAGCCGGGCAAGGGGCTCGTTCGGTGGCATCCTGTTCATGGGTGTGAGCTCCGTTCTGTCCTTCAAGGGCTGGCGTCTCGGTCAATCAACACCAGGGTAGCCCAGACCGGCTCACTTATACAGACAGTCTAAGACATCACCCAACCAGGCGTTCCTTGACGCCGGGTTGGGTGAGTTTCGCCGCCTGCTCTCTTCTCAGGCGTGGGTGTATGGCTATAAGGTCGTGGCCAGCGACCCGCTTACGGTAGCCGGGGGTGCGCCGCCTGTGGGCACGCCGCTGCAGGTAATCGGCCGGCGCAGTCGGTATTGGTCCTGCCGGCATGAGGCAAACGCAGACCTTAACGTAGCGACCAACAGCTTAGTGGCCGGGAGTTGCCCGGACACCTTCAAACGGCTGTGGAGCGGGTGAAAGACGCCCAGCGCAATCCGCAATGAAGCAGGAATCGGCGATGGCATCGTGATGGCTGCCGTTTCGAGCAACGGCCCCTCGTCCCTGGCACCCAGCCGGCCAGTTGCTGCTGGCACGAAGAACTGCCGAGTGAGCTAGACTGGGCCCGCAATCCGGGCCGATGCTCGCTACCGGGCCCTCGGCCTGGTGAGGGGAAGATGAAGGGGCGGGATGTGCCCGCCCCTTGTTGCCAACTAGGCTACCCTTCAAGTCTGCATGGGCTGTACTGCCCTTCGCCTACCGGCCATCCGCTGGAGGAACTCGGGGTCGCTAAGGAAGGTGTTCTCCGGGTGGTCCCTGGTAATCTTCAGCGTTCTAATGGTGGTGCCTTCAATATCCACGCTGTCGCGTAGCAGGCGCCCTTCGTCTAGAAGCTGCTGCAGTGCCTGTCTGGTCATGCTCCGGGGGAGGGCCCGGTAGTGCTTCAGGGTGGAAGAGAAAGTAATGACCTTGCCCTGGTCTTCACCTACGGCCATGAAACTCAGTAATCGGGTGAGGTCCTCCGGTTCGACCACTACCTGCGCTGTGCTGAGCTCCTCCACTTGACTGGCCACGGCCCGCAGCTGGTAGTTGATGCCGCCCTCTACGCCCATGACGATGACCTTTTTACCGTGGCGGATCCGGAGCCTGGCCGCTACACCGGCGAAGTGCCCGTCTCCCGCCGCCACCACAAAGGTGTCAATGTCCGGGTAGTCGAACAGCACTTGATAGATATCGTCGAGCATGGCAAAATCAGTAAACTGCTTCCAGCCATCTTCCCGCTTCTGCGAGGGTATATCCACCACGTCCAGCGTAGCCGCGCGTAATTCCTCTTTCAGTTCTGCAATAATTGGCTCTCGGAAATCGCCGAAACATTTGGCGTGGACCACTTGGCCAAACCTGGCCGCGCTGGTGACCAGATCCTCCGGAACCACCTGGCACCCCAGGCCCCGCATGCCTTTGGCCAGGTTTTCGATGTCCACAAAAAGCGCCACTTTGCCTGTCCTCGTCTCCATGAATCACCTGCTCCTTCTTGGGTAACGCACCGTGCTGCCTTCCACCAAGATTATAGCGTAGGCGGCACAGCGGGTAAAGGGCGCCGCACCTCATGGAGTGAGCCGCGCCAGCCATCGGAACCGGAGGTGGCGCGCCGCAGGTATAGCGGAAACCGGGCAGGAGGGGATGCTGCCGGCAACCGGGGCCGGGGCACGAAAGGGGGCAGAAACGGCTGACCGCGCCTGGTCAGCGATACTTCTGGCCGCAACCCATCCCCTTCCTACCTAGTATCTGGCCCGGGGACCGTCCGGCGTCTCGCGCGATCCCCGGCGGGCCAGACACTATCCCAGGTGGCCGCGGACCACATCGTTAAGGGCACTCCGGCCGGGCGCCACCAAGACCGGTCGCGCCCGTGCCTGGAGCCAGGACTTTGCTGCCGTCAAGCTCTTGCGCCAGCTAAGCGCAGAGGCAATCTAGACCACCAGCTGTTCCAGCTCAAAGGGCCCCTGCCGCCGGTACGGCTCGCCCATGGCGACCCGGGCGTGGGACGGGTAGCCGTGGTAGACGTGGAAAGACCGGTCCAGGACCCCGTGCAGGGCGCGCCCCAGCTCCAGATCACCGGCTTGACTCTTATCCTCCCCCACCAGATTGCGGAGGGCGGCCGGACTCAGGCGTTCTCGCAATACCTTGCCTGTGAACTCCTGCTGTCCCGCCAGGCAGTTCATGGCCTTCTCCTTGACCTCCCAGATATCTGCCACATCGATGACGCAGTTGGCATGCTCGGGGGTCATGTAGTAGATGGTAGGTATGGGGCAGGGACTGAGTCCGGGCATATCCTGGAGGGCGAACTCCCGGGAGGCGAGAGCCAACGCCTCCAAGTACAAGATCATGGCCGGGCGGCGGTCCGGATCGAGATCGGCAAAGGAGTGAACTGGGTCCTGCATGATACAAATGTCCGGGCGAACCCTCCGGATGACTTCGACCAGCTGCTTCTTCTCGGCCACATTGGCCGCCACATGCCCTGCTTCGTAGTTTAGAAACTCCACCGTGGCGCCCAGCACCTTGCCGGCTTCCGTCACGCCGGGCCGGTTCTGGATGCGGCAGAGCAGCACGGCAACGTGGGACCGGCCTCCCGCCTGCACATTCCTATAGAGCGCTCCACCGCATTCCACCAGCTCCATGGCGTAAGTGGCCAACATGAGCACGGTCTTACCCAAAAACGCCACCTCCACTCAGCAGATATTCGGCTCCCCGCAGGGCTCTCCGGACCACCCCAAGTCGCTACCCGTTGATAGTCACCTAACCCCGGTCAAGGGCGGGGGCAAGCCACCGCGTGGGTAGCGGAGTTACCCCGGCCGGGTGGCGATGACTTCCTTCATCTCCCCAGGCGCTTTCACCACGCGCTTGGCGTCCCGGTACAGCTGCTCTAAGCGCTCTACCGATGCGATCTTCAGGTCCGGATGGGGCGGCGGTGAGAACACCGTGATAAAGCAGGCGGTGCACTCTCCCGCGTTCCTGACTTCCACTTGGGGTCCGGGCTGCAGGGGGACCAGCATCGCCGTATGGGGGACCAAATCGTACCTCTTGTCGCCGCAAGTGACTTCCACCCGGCCCTCCAGCATGTAGATGGCACGCTCCAAGAGCTCGGCCTCCTTCTCTCGTTTGGAACCCATGACCATGCCGACCCCGGCCAGGAGATAAGTCACGTTCATGTAGATGTTATCGCCGAAGAGCAAGGGCCTATACCATTCCGGCCGGTGGTAGAACCCGGGTCTTTCGTCAACCTTGACCACCTGTACATCCGCCACTGCCTTTCCCTCCTTCGAATTGACCATCCGGTCTACTGGGTAAGTCCTATGCAGCTTCCAGTCTCAGCAGGCCCGGCAGGACCGCCGCCCATCCTGGTGGTGCCCTTCCGGGTCGCCCTTGGTACCGCCGATCTTGAAACTGATGAGGCGGGCCGAGTTTACGATGACCAGCACCGATGCGACGTTATGCACCACCGCGCTGCCGATGGGCGTGAGTTGCCCGCGGGCGGCGAACCACATGCCGATGGCGTTGATCAGCAGGGCGAAAACGATGATGTTCTGCCGGATGATGCCGTAGGCCTTGCGGCTCAGCCGGAACACCCCCGGCACCAGCGCGAGATTGTCAGACATGAGGGCAATGTCGGCGGCTTCAATGGCCACGTCGGTGCCGGCCACGCCCATGGCGATGCCCACGTCGGCGGTGGCCAGGGCGGGCGCATCGTTCACCCCATCGCCGATCATGGCCACCCGGTACCCCTGGGCTTGCAGTTCGGCGACTACCGCCGCCTTGTCCGCCGGCAAGACTTCTGCCCGGAAGTCATCCAGGCCCAGACGGGCCGATACTCCCCGGGCCGCCCGGACGTTGTCTCCGGTAAGCATGGTCACCCGTTTGAAACCGATCCGTTTCAGTTCCTGGACGAACCCGGCCGCCTCCGGCCGTACGGTGTCGGCAATGGCGATGCCGCCCAGGGGTATCCCGTCGGACAGCACCACTAGGGCCGTGTAGCCCTGCTCTTCGCGGCTGGTCAGCCACGCCTCGGCCGCTTCTGCGCCATCTTTGCCTACGCCATCCAGTGCCCGGCGGTTGCCCACCACCACGGTGCGACCTTGGGATACGCTCCTTACGCCCAGGCCGGGAACCTGCTCGAAGCTGTCGGGTAAGGGAACGGTCAGGCCCTGTTTGGCCGCGTGCGCGGTGATGGCCCGGGCGATGGGATGCTCGGACAGGCCTTCCGCCGCGGCCGCCGCCAGTAGCACCGTGTCGGCCGACGTGTTGTCGCTGTTGAGTACCGCCACTTCCGCCACTTGGGGCCGGCCCAGGGTGAGGGTGCCCGTCTTGTCCAGGATGATGGCGTTGGCCCGTCCGGCGCCTTCGATGGTCATGCCGCCCTTGACGAGGACCCCCTGGCGGGCGGCGCTGCCGATGGAGGCCACCACCGCCGTGGGCGTGGCCAGTACCAGGGCGCAGGGACACGCTACCACCAAGATAGATACGGCACGGATCACATCGCCGGTCAGTGGCCAGACGATGCCGGCGATGGCCAAGACCAATGGGGTAAACCACGTGGCGAAACGGTCGGCGGCCTTCTGCCCTTCTCCCCGGTTCTCCTGGGCTTCGCGGACGATGCGGATGATCTGGCCCAAAGAGGTGCCGGATCCCACGCGCTCCGCGGTCACCTCTACCGCCCCGTGCGTGCTGATGGTCCCGGCGAACACGGCATCGCCCTCGACCTTATCCACTGGCATGGACTCACCGGTGATGGAAGACTGGTCTATGGACGCGAACCCGTGTACCACTTTGCCATCCACCGGCACCCTGGCCCCGGGTTTGACCAGGATGATGTCGCCTGGCTGCACCGACTCCACCGGTACCTCCCGGTACTTCTCACCTACCTTCAGCATGGCAGTCTCCGGGGCCAGCTCGAGCAACCCGGCAATGGCGCGCCTGGTCCGGCGCAGCGTCCTATTCTCCAAAGCCTCTCCAAACAGCATCATCAGCGCCACGATGGCCGCCGCCCGGAAGTCTTCGACGATGACCGTAGCCACCAGGGCAATGCTCACCAGGATGCCTGAGGTGATCCGTCTCTTCTGCCAGGTGACGATGGCCGTGGCCCTCATAATCACCAAGGCGCCCAGGATGGCTCCGAGTAAGGAGACGTCGAATCCCAGCAGTCGCGTAACTGCGCCCTGCCAGCTCAGCAGCAGGGTGAGCAGTATGATCCCCGGCAGCGCGTAATCCCTGGCATCCTCAAGGAGGAAAGCCAGCGCCGACCCGGTCCTTGATGCGGCCGCATGGTGGTCATGATCATGACCATGGTCATGATCATGGTCATGATCGTGGTGTCCGGTATGGTCATGGGGATGAGGGTGCCCGGACGCAGCCGCTTTGGGCGGCCGGCGACGCTTCGCCTTGGCTGCCCGGCCTTGGTCTTGGGCCAGTAGGTCCGGATGGTCTCCTTCGTGCACTGCCATCACTCCTTCTCGACTGGTTGCCGGCGTCTGCCTATGGGGGGACGCCGTGCGCCAGCCACTGGCTGCTAACACCGGCGTTGGGGTGGGGTCCCCCCCCTAGTCATATCACCGCCGCATTCGACAGGCCCTCTGCGATTTCCTCCTGCCGGTGGGAAGCGGGCTGTGCCGGGCCGGCACACCGGCGGGCGCATAGACTGCACTTTCTCCGGAGGTCACCTGTACGCCTTCTGCCGGTGCCTACCGGAAGTCTTGGTGTGGAGCTTGGCCTCCGGTCCGGGGCCCCCGGAGCCGGCATGAGGTGAAGGCGACGCAATAATGCTTGTTTCGCCAAGGGGCGCCAGGTGGGGTGATGCGGCAGACCCCATGTCGTGCATCCCCAGCGACCGGTGGGTGGCGACCGGCTGGCCTATCCCCGGCCATCCAGGCTGATGCAGTTGCAGATGGTGACGAACGTTGACGACAGGCTGCATCGGGCCTGAGCAGCATCTGACAACCCTTGCGGGGGTTCGCGATTAGAATGGACCCAGGGCGATGACCTTACGAAAGGGAGATGGTGACCATCATGGCGAGACGGTTACCGGAAAGCAGCAGAGATGTGGAGGGCAAGGCCAGGCTGATAGCGGTAGTGGTAGAGCTGCCGGGAGACCTGCCTGCGGACAAGCTGGTGGTAGTCATGGAAGCGGGGGGCCGGGTGCGCATCCCCACCGAGCTTTACGAGCGCATCGGGAGCGGGCCGGGTGGCCTCGTCCAGATGCGCAGGTGCGGCCGTAGCGTGGTGATCGAGCGGCTCTCCTAGGCCAGTCCGGGTAGAGCGACTGGACGGGCCGGTGGTTCCGGCCCGTTTGCGGTTCTGTCCCGGCTCCACGTCTCCGCCCATTGCCACCATGGTCAAGGCCGGATGATTATGGTAAGATCGGGAGCAAGAGAAGTCAAGAGAAGGAGTGATACAGGGTCTACCCGGGGCGCGGGTACTGCAGGAGAAGGAGTGATAAGGGGTTTTGTCCAGGACGCAGAGATTGCGGGAGCGGATGACCCAGGCCGGTGCGCAAGGGTTCTTGGTAACCAGGCCGGAAAACCGCCTCTACTTGACCGGGTTTTCCGGTTCGGCCGGTGCCATACTCGTCTTCCCCGATGCAGCCTACATCCTCACCGACTTCCGCTACATTGAGCAGGCCCAAGCGCAATCGCCCGGTTTTGCCGTGGTCAAGGCCGACCGGCAGTATTACGGTACGGTGGCTGAGCTGATGGGAAAGCATGCCGCCACTACCCTGGCCTTTGAGAAGGAGCACTTCACCTTCGACATGTACCAGCTCTTCAAGGATCAGCTGCAGAACGTGGAGCTGGCGCCCGTCTCCGGCTGGGTAGAGCAACTGCGCAGGGTGAAGGACGCCGGAGAGATTGCGAAAGTCGCCCGGGCGCAGTCCCTGGTGGACCGGGGGTTCGCCCAGCTTATGGATTCGCTTACCGGCGGCATCACCGAAGAACGGCTGGCCCTGGAGCTCGAGTTCATCCTCCGGCGGCTGGGTGCCCCGCGCCTGGCCTTTGAGATGATC
>DMHJ01000159.1 GCA_003449495.1 Clostridiales bacterium UBA8153 | reverse complement strand
GGTGATGCTGGCCGCCCACTTGGACACCGTTTTTGAGGGGCTCACCCAGATCCAGGTCCGGAGAACCGGAGATAAACTGTACGCCCCCGGTGTACGCGACAACTCGGCCGCCGTAGCGGCCCTCATCGTGCTGGCCCGGATCCTGGTGGCAACGGGAGTGCGCACCCGGCGACCGCTGGTGCTGGCGGGCACCGTCGGAGAGGAAGGACTGGGGGATCTTCGGGGCATGCGCGCCTTGATGGATACCTGGGGAGACCGGCTGCAGTACGTCATCGGTGTTGACGGGGCCCTGGGCGGGATCGTCAACTACGGCATCGGCTCGCGCAGGCTTGAGGTTACCACCCGGGCCCGGGGCGGTCATTCGTGGGGGGACTTTGGAGCTCCCTCGGCCGTTCACGCCATGGGCAAGATGATCGCCGCCATTGGCGACATCGCGGTTCCCCTCGACCCCAAGACCACCTTCAACGTGGGCAAGATCCAGGGCGGTACCTCGGTTAACAGCATCGCCGCCCATTGTGTCATGCAGGTGGATATGAGATCGGTGGATGCCGATCACCTGCGCCGGTTGGAGGAAGAAGTGCGCAGTCGCCTAGCCTCGGCGGCGGCGGCCGAACCGGTGGAGCTGGAAGTGGTCGTGGTGGGCGACCGCCCGTCGGGTTCTATCGCGCCGGACCACGAGCTGGTACGTCTGGTTACTGCGGTGCAGGGAAGGCTGGGCATCCCTTCGCGCCTGTCGGCTTCCAGCACCGACGCGAACATCCCGCTTAGCCGCGGCATCCCGGCCGTGACCATCGGCGTGACCACCGGGGCCGACAACCACGCTCCCACCGAACACGCCGACATCCCCCCCATGGTCACCGGCGCCCTGCAGCTGTTTGATGTCGCCATGGCTGTAGCGGGGCTGCAGTAGCCTGGAGGTGCAGCTGCCCCCGCATGCCCTGACTCCCGGGCGGGAGACCACCGGCGGTGGCTGGGCGGTGGCATGGTTCGATGTACCGGTGCGTGGGAAGGTAATGGATAAAGCTGGGTAGAACCCGGGCACATGGGTGGCGAGGATGCCGGGTACAGATGGCGCCCGTGTAATCTAGGTGCATCCTTCAAGCGGGCCGTGAGCGAAGGAAGGGAACGACGTGGGGAGCCCCGGAAGGTGGCTAGTGGTTGCCGACTACATAGCCGATCCGGTCATGCGGCACAACGCCAAGACCAGCCTGACCGATGGGGCCTTCTTCTCCGTCATGGTTGGACTGACCGCGCCCTTCATGGGCGTTTTCGCCATCCACCTGGGGGCCGGTGACTACGTGGTGGGCCTGCTGGCTTCCATCCCGGCCATGGTGGCCACCATCTCCCAGGTGCCGTCGGCGGTCATCGTCAACACCTATGCCAGCAGGTTGCAGGTCACCCTCAAGTACGCCATGGCACACCGTTTGTTCTACCTGGTCCTGGCCTTGCTCGCCCTGCTGCCTCAGGATCTACCCGGCCGGGCCGTGTTGCTGGTGATCGTGTTCTCCATCGCCAACTTTCCGGCCACCGTGGCCGGAGTGGCCTGGACCACCCTGATGGGAGAGTTGTTCCCAGCCGATTTGCGGGGCCGCGTCTTCGGCGAGCGCAATATGCTGCTGGCCCTGGTGAGTCTTCTGGCCACTGCGGCGGCGGGCCCCTTCCTGGACCGGGTGGCCTTTCCGTTCAATTGGTTCCTGCTTTTCCTGGTCTCTTTTGCCTGTGTGATGGCCTCCTGGGCTTACCTGACCAGGCTACGGGAAGGGGAGCCGGTGCCGGGACGCTGCCTGGACCGGCGGTGGCATCCGCGGGCCATGGCCGGTCTGGTGCGTGAGACACTGCATGGCCCGGAGTTTGCTGCGTTTACCTTGGCCGCTTTCGTCTTCCATCTCGGGCTCCAGCTACCGGCAGCCTTGTTCACCCTTTTGTTCGTCAATGCTCTACGGCTTTCCACCAGCTGGATCGGCGCCTTTTCCGTGATCGCCGGGGTAGCTTCCATGCTGACCTTCAAGTGGTGGGGCGGACTGGCCGATGCCCGCGGCAGCCGGTATGCCCTGGCCCTTTCCATGGCGGTGCTGGTGCCACTACCCATCTTCTACGGGCTGGTGCACTCACCCTGGCCCATCGTGCTTCTGATGGCCATGGGCGGTGCGGCCGGAGCAGGCTTTTCCTTGACCATATTCAATGCTGTGCTCGACTGTAGTCCTGCGGGCAAACGCGAGGATTACGTGGCGGTGTTCAACACCCTGATGGGGCTCACCGGCTTTCTCATGCCCGTGGCGGGAGTAGCCCTGTACCACCGGTGGGGTTTCCTCACGGTGTTTATCATCGCAGCGGCGGTCCGGGTGGTGGGCACCCGCATGCTGTTCCAGACGGCCCGTAGCCGCTACCCGGCAGACCCCAAGGCACCCGCGAGTTCCGCGGGCCCTTGACCGTGCCCGGGGTGATGGGGTAGAATGACTTACAACGATATAGTCAGACGATGATGGAAAGAAGTAGGCCGGGCTCTCCTCCCCAGCGAGGGGCCGCCGGTGGGAAGGCCCCGTGGACCCCAGGCCGAAGCCGTTCCGGAGTTGCCGCTCCCAGGGAAGCGTAAGAGTGGCCGGCTGGCGCCCGTTGCCGCGCCGTTAAGTGACGCCCGCTCTTGGGCGTAACCAGGGTGGTACCGCGAGATAGGCCCCCTCGTCCCTGAAGGATGAGGGGGCTTTAGCCTTTACCGGGGGTGATGGCGTTGAAGAAAATGACCGCCGCCCAGATCCGCAGTGAGTTTTTGAGCTTCTTCCAAAAGAAGGGCCACACCGTGGTCCCCTCGTCCTCTCTGGTGCCGGCCGATGACCCCACCATCCTGTTTGTCATCGCCGGCATGGTGCAGTTCAAAGATGTCTTCCTGGGGCTGGAGAAGAGGCCGTATGTACTGGCGGCAACTTCCCAAAAGTGCGTGCGCGCGGGTGGCAAGGACAGCGACCTGGAAAACGTAGGCTACACCGCGCGGCACCACACGTTCTTCGAAATGTTGGGGAACTTTTCGTTCGGCCAGTACTTCAAGGCCGAGGCCATGGCCTACGCCTGGGAACTGCTGACCGAAGGGTATGGCTTGCCTGCCAGCCAGCTATGGGCGACCATCTACCGGGATGATGACGAGGCCCACTGGCTCTGGCAAGAGGTGGCGGGGCTTCCGGCCCGGCGCATCGTCAGGCTGGGTGCCAAAGACAACTTCTGGGCCATGGGCGAGACCGGGCCCTGCGGGCCCTGCAGCGAGATCATCATCGACCGGGGGGAACACCTCGCCTGCCATGAGGATAGCTGCGCCATCGGGCAGTGTGACTGCGACCGCTGGCTGGAAATATGGAACCTGGTGTTTATGCAGTACAACCGGAGTGCCGACGGGGTCATGACTCCCTTGCCCCGGCCCAGTGTAGACACGGGCATGGGGCTGGAGCGCATCACTTCAGTGCTACAGGGGGCCGGCACCAACTTCGACACCGACCTGTTTCTGCCCATCATGGGCATGGTCGAGAAGATCAGCGGCCGGCGGTACCGACCGCCCGGGCCGGTCTTCCCCTTCCGGGTCATCGCCGACCACAGCCGGGCCGGCACCTTCATCATCGCCGACGGGGTGCTGCCATCCAACGAAGGCCGGGGATACGTGCTCCGCCGCATCCTGCGACGGGCCCTGCGCTACGGTCGCGAGCTGGGCATTACCGGACCTTTCTTGTACCGGTTGGTGCCGGTGGTGGCGGAGATCATGGGTGATGCCTACCCGGAACTGCGCCGGCAGGAGGAGCTGGTGGTGAGGGCCATACGCGCTGAGGAGGAGCGCTTCCTCGAGACCTTGGATCAGGGGATGCGGGTGGCCCTGGAGCTGGTGACCCGGGCCCGGGCGCAGGGCAGTGCCTGTTTGGATGGCGCCGCGGCGTTCATGCTGTACGACACTTACGGGTTCCCGGTTGACCTGGCCAAGGACCTGGCTGCCGAGCATGGGCTGCAGGTGGACCGGGACGGTTTCGAGGCGGCCATGGCGGCCCAGCGCCAGCGGGCCCGGGCCGCCCGCAAGGCCGAGGCTGGCTTCGTGCACCAGGCCGCCCCGTGGTTGGAAGCGTTGCCTGTCACGGAGTTTGTGGGCTACCAGGTGCTCGAGCTGGACGCCCGGGTGCTGGCGCTGGTGGCGGGAAGCGAGAGCCACCCGGCACTGGCAGCGGGAGAAGAGGGCTTGGCGGTGTTGAGCCAGACCCCGTTCTACGCTGAGGCCGGGGGCCAGGTGTCCGATACGGGGCACTGGGAGTGGCCCGCGGGCCGGGCCCGCGTGCTAGACGTGGAGCACGCCGCGGGCCGGTACCTCCACCGGGTCCAAGTAGAAAGCGGCACGCTGTCCGTGGGTGAAACCGTGCGGGCCGTGGTGGACGGGCCCCGGCAGGCCGCCATCGCGCGCAACCATACGGCGACCCACCTGTGTCACTGGGCCCTCAAACAGGTGCTGGGCGCCCACGTGAACCAGGCTGGCTCCTTGGTGGGCCCGGACCGCCTGCGGTTTGACTTCACGCACTTTGCCGGCCTCACCCCGGGGGAGAGGGTGCGGGTGGAAGAGATGGTCAACGCCCATATCCTCTCCGACCTACCCGTACAGGTGCGCGTAATGGGAGTGGAGCAAGCCATGGCCGAGGGCGCCATCGCTTTGTTTGGTGAAAAGTACGGTGCTACCGTGCGGGTGGTGGGCACCGGGGGGACAACCCCGGAGCTGTGCGGAGGCACCCACGTGCAGTCCACCGGCCAGATCGGGCTCTTCCACATCATCGACGAGAGCAGCGTCGGGGCCGGGCTAAGGCGTATCGAAGCCGTCACGGGCACCGGGCTGATGCATCACCTCCAAGAGGTCGAGGGCCGGCTGGAGGAGATCGCGACTGCTCTGAAGGCCGGGTCTCATGACCTGATCCCACGGGTGACCGACCTGGTACGCCAGCTACGGGAATCTCAAAAGGAGCTGGAGGTAGCGCAAGACCGGCTACGTGCCGCCACCGTGAGCGGTCTGGTGGCCGGGGCCCGCTCCATCGGAAACACGGCGGTGGTAGTAGCCAGGGTGGAGGCCCCCGACGCCGAGGGCCTGCGGCGCCTGGGCGACCTGGTACGGGAAGCTTTGGGCTCCGGTGCGCTGGTGTTGGGTGCTACCAGTGCAGACCGGGTCCAGTTTTTGGCCATGGCCACGCCCGATGCGGTCCGCCGCGGCATCCACTGCGGCCACGTAGTCAAGGAAGCGGCGGCGGTGGCAGGTGGGGGCGGGGGCGGG
>DMHJ01000129.1:2007-2879 GCA_003449495.1 Clostridiales bacterium UBA8153 | reverse complement strand
TCAACGATCTGCGCCGCTGGGGACTGCGGCAACGCAAGGTCCTCTTTGCCGCGTACTCGAGGGAGATGGGGCCGTCCGACGGGATCCGGCTGGCCTGGGAAGCGGCGTACCAAGTAGACGCCATCCTGGACATCCTTTCCAGGAGAGGGCGACTGACCGGCTTCCATGGCCCAGACCAGCTCCTCGCCTGGGAGTAGGCCATACGGACGGGACCTCACCGGGAGTGCGGGCCGAATGGGTGAGCGACAGCACACGTGCCCGGCCGGAATCGGCGCCGGTGGAACCTGCAGGCCAGCGCACCCTGCATGCGTAAGTGGTCTCCCCGGTCGTTGCTGGGGTCCTTCCAGACGCCGGCAGGCGCCAGGCCTCCGGATGACAGCTCGATCAAGCAGGCTTCCGACGTCGTCAGGGCCCGGCACGTCTGCCGGGCCCTGGAACCATGTGCGTCCAATGAGAACGGTCAGCTGGGTACGCTTCTCGGCCCGATGCAGACCAGAGTGCTCTTGCCGTCGGTCCGGTACTCGTACTCATCTTGCCCGTAGGAGAGCACGACGACATATCCGGGAGTCAATACCTGGGCATACGCCCGGTCGGGTTCAGCGCACCCGAGGCTGGCATCGGGCCAAGACATGGGAATGACCTTCTGCAAGACTAGCTCGCGCCGGTTCACCTGCAACCGCCGGGCCAACTCCGACACTGCCAATCGCGCCGCACGGCCGGCTGCAGCACCACCGTACGGTTCAAGCTCGCCGCGGTCGTGCCCCTCGCCGGAGCCGCCCGGAGCGCGGCTCCTGGTCATTTCGCTCCCACGGCACGGGCGGCGTTGATCCGCCCGCCGATGGGTTGATCGGTGGTGATCGGGTCGACCGTCG
>DMHJ01000129.1:0-1590 GCA_003449495.1 Clostridiales bacterium UBA8153 | reverse complement strand
AAGGGCGCGGACATGGAGGTCCCGCTCATCAAGGCATAGCGGTCGGTCCTGCTTAACCGGGGGAACGTCGACAAGATATCCACGCCGGGGGCAGCCACATCGACCCAGGCGCCGAAGTTCGAGAAGGTCGCACGGGCATCGTTGCGATCGGTCGCTCCCACGGCGATCACGTTGGTATAGTATGCCGGGTACATCGGCGCGCTGGTGTTGCTGTTGCCCGCTGCAGCGACCAAGACTACCCCGCGTCCCCATGCATAGTTGACCGCATTTTCTAAGGTAGCGGAGTGGCTGGTGCCGCCCAGGCTCATATTGATGACCCTCGCGCCGTTGTCTGCGGCCCAGATGATGCCGCTGGCCACCCACGACAACATCCCGCTGCCGTTATCCCCGAGCACCTTACCGTTCATCAGCACCGAGTCGAAGCCCAGACCGGCGATGCCCCGGGCATTGTTGGTGACGGCAGCAACAATACCGGCCACGTGGGTGCCGTGGCCGTTCCGGTCATTAACCGTGCGGCTGGTGGTGAAATTCCGGGCGGCCACCACCTTGGGATTTATGTCGCCATGGCCCGCATCGATCCCGGTGTCCAGTATGGCTATGCGTATCGCAGAGCTGCCCCGGGTTACGCCCCAGGCCAATGTGGCTTCGAGCCGAGCCAGGCCCCACTGGTCAGGCAGCATGGGATCGTTAGGTGTGAACCCCATTGCCCTTACAATCCCATCGACCTCCGCGTACAGTACCCGGGGATGCGCCCGGTACCGGGCTACTGCCCGAAGCTCATCGCCCTCCGGCACGCGCACCACATGCACGCCGATCCTATCCAGCACCTGCATGGTCTGCCCCCGGTTGAGCCCATGGGCAGCGGCGATTTCGGACGCGAGCGTGCCGGGACGGAACTGTACGAGGATTTGCCCCGGCGCAAACTCGACCGGAGGAGAAGCCTCGACTTGCGGCAACATCCGCCCGGTTCCAGCCAGCGTAAAGAGTATGACGAGCACCAGGCCTATCGCCACCCGCCGCCTTTGCGTTGCCATTCACCATGCCCCCCTTCGCAAATGCACCCAGCTCCACCCAGGCCGGAAGAGCCTCCGAGTTTACTGTGTGCCACTAGTCTAGCATATCGGAATCTTCCTCACAAGCACGCATCTTCAGCTCGGTGCTTTGGCCGGGTCCGGATTCCCCTATCCCCACGAGCCCGGCAAAACAGGAAGGCAACCATAGGATGTCCCCTCATGTCCGCGCTCACCGGTGGAGCCGGTACGCCGTCTATGGGCGGGGACCCCGGGGCCCGTAGCCTCAGGTCGCGAAGGTGCCCGGTCCAAGGGCGCTCGGACCTCTGTGGCCGGACGTTCCCCGGCTGAAAGGCAATGAGCAGGCACCGGCCCCGGACCAAACTAACCGGACCGGACAGCTCAGGGTCTAAGACTTGCCGGTGGGCAGGGGTTTCCTCAGGAGCATGCGCCCGCCGGTGCACAACGCAGTCACTTCACCAGCATCGTTCTGGACGAATTCTGATGGCACAGTCTCGTCGTCGGCACTCTTCATCTCTATGCAGCACGCATACGGGCCGACCATGCGCACGGGATAGGT
>DMHJ01000067.1 GCA_003449495.1 Clostridiales bacterium UBA8153 | reverse complement strand
CCGGATGCGACCGCGAACGACTGCGGGAAAAGGCTGCCGACCTCCAGCACCGCACACCTTGCCGCATCGAGGAACTGACTGCGCCTGCCCTGGCCATCTCCTCTCGCGATCTGAGACGGCGGGTTGCGGAGGGCAAGTCGCTGCGGTACCTGGTTCCCCGCGAGGTTCGGGATTACATACTCAAGCACCACCTGTATCGACCAGGACCAGCCACACCAGGACCAGCTACCTCTTGATTTATCGGCAGAAAGTGGTATACTTGGACTCGAACCTGACGCAAGAGGATCCCACCCTCGGGACCGAAGGGTGGTTCGTGCACCAGGGCGAGCCGGGCGCGGGCGCCCAGGCGGTTGGCGTTTTTTAGTTTCAGGCGGGGAGTGGAGGTGATTCGGAATGAGCAAGACCCTATACGTCGGGAATCTTCCGTGGTCGATGAGCGAAGAGGACATCAGTCGTGAGTTTGGACGGCATGCGGAGGTACAGAGCTGTCGGATCATAACCGACCGCGAGACCGGTCGATCGCGGGGGTTCGGGTTCGTAGAAGTCGCCGACGAGGACGCCGAGCGAGTGGTACAAGCCATGAACGGCTACTCCGTGGGCGGCAGGGAACTGGTGGTAAACGAGGCGCGGCCTCGACAGGGCAGGTTTTGAACGGCGGTGACCCCATTTGCCCGTTGACCTGGATATGCTGAGAGTGCAACTCCGAGCCAAGCAGAGCACTACCACTTTCGCTCACACCTTGGGCGTGGTCGCGGCAGTGGAACTCCTGGCCGCCCGGTACGATATCGATCGGGAACAAGCCCGGCTGGCGGCGTTCCTGCATGACGTTGCCCGGGACATGGAGACATCGGAGTTGTTGAAACGAATCCTGGAGTACGGCATACTGATCGATGAAATCGAAGCCAAAGAGCCACTTCTTCTTCACGCCAAGGTAGGGGCGGCCATGGGGCGCACGCTTTTTGGCATTGAAGACGAAGCGGTACTGCAGGCAGTCGAGCGCCACACTACCGGGGCTCCGGGCATGACGGCCTTGGACGCGGTCATCTACGTTGCCGATTACATCGAACCCGGCAGGGATTCCCCCGGCGTCGACGAGGTGCGCCGGGCGGCAGGCCAGGACCTGGGTCACGCCCTGGTGCTGGCCATGAATGGTACTGTGCAGTACCTCTTGCGAGAGAACCGGCTTGTGCATCCCCGGACGGTGGACGCGAGAAACCACCTGCTCAGAGAAGGCATGGTCGTATCCCACCAGGGCTAGACCCGGGGTCAGCGAGGCGAGAGCGTTTGCGAACCGGCGTCACCTCAAGCCGCGGCATGCATAAGCGACGCTTCAGGGTCAAGTGGAAAAACGTGGCCCTGACGGTATCCATCGGTATGCTCTTGACCTCGGGCATCGCCGTCCACAATTTCTACCGCCTGCTGCACAATTTCCAGGCCCCGGAGTCTCGTGAATTTGGGATGTCCGTCCCCGCGCCGGGACAGCGCATCAACCTCCTGATACTGGGGCTTGACCTCCCCATCGATCCGGTTACGGGTATGGTCGTCGTCGATGCAGACTTTCGCCAGGCGAGGTTCTGGTCGCGCAGCGATACGGTCATCGTGGTGAGCGTCGATCCAGAAACCCATGACGTGGCGGTCCTTTCCATCCCCCGGGACACCCGGGTGAAGATTGCCTGGGAAGCGAAGGGTTACGAGAAGATTGCCCATGCCCACGCTTATGGCGGTCCCCGGATGGCCGTACGCACAGTGGAGAACTTCCTTGGCGTTCCCATCCACTATTATCTGCGAACAGATCCCCGGGGCTTCGCGGCGATGGTCGATGTCCTGGGGGGCGTGAAGCTCGACGTCGAGAAGGACATGTTCTATCAGGATCCCTATCAGGGACTCTACATTGACCTGAAACAGGGCTTGCAGGTCCTGGATGGCGAGAGGGCGATGCAGTACACTCGCTACCGTCAGGACTCGGACCTCGACCGAGTCATGCGCCAGCAGAAGTTCCTGCAGGCGCTTCGCGATGAGCTGTTTCAGTTCGGGACCATCCTCAAGCTGCCGAAACTGGCCAGTGAATTGGCTCGATACGTCGACACCAATCTGGCGCCCGACCAGATCTTGAGCTACGCTCTGCTTGCCGCCCGCGTCTCCGTTGTCGAATTGACGATGGCCGCCTTGCCCGGCCATGAGCGCTGGCTCGGCGGCGTGTGCTACTGGGAACCCGATCTCCCCGCCGTCCGTACGCTGGTGGATCGGCTGATGTGGGGTATCGTTCCCGAGAAGAACGCCGAGGTGCGGGTGGAAGTCCTGAACGGGACGGACAACGAGGGACTGGCCGGGAGAATGGCCGCTTCCCTCAGGGAGCAGGGCTTCAACGTGGTCCGGATCGCCAATGCCCCCGGGACGGGGATCCGGACCACCCAGGTCATCAACCTGGCCGACGACGCCGAGAAGCATCGTCTCGTGGTCCGGGCCATGCGCAGGGATCTGTCGGAGCTGAACCTCCTCCGGGTGAACGCGGTTGACGAGCAAGCGGATGTGCGGGTAATAGTGGGCCAAGACTATTTCGATCGGGCTGACCCGAGATAAGCTCAAGGGAGAGGGGCGGACCGCTGGGACCGAGAGAGCTGGCGCAAATCGCCGCACGGGCGGCCGAGGACAAGAAGGGTCACGATATAGTCGTCCTGGATATGCGCGAACTCACCCTGATTTGCGATTACATGCTCCTGGCCAGCGGGGACTCGTTTCCCCAGATCAAGGCCATTGCCGATCACGTGAAAGACCGCCTGGCAGCCGCAGGGTTCGTAATGTTGCGGCGCGAGGGGTACGCGACAGGCCGCTGGGTGCTCTTGGACTACGGGGACCTCATCGTACACGTCTTCCATCCCCACGAGCGTTCTTTCTACGCTCTGGAACGCCTCTGGGGCGATGCCCCCGTCCTGCGACCGGACGGGGGAGTGCTGCTGGCGCATAACGCCTGACTGTGCCACTCTCCTCTTCAGGCGTTTGACTTGGCGTTCGCTCAGGTTCAGGAGTCTGGCGCCCTGCCGTAGGTGACATTTTCGCTGTCCGCTTACAGGGTGACAATATCGCTGTCCGTTCACACAAGCGTGCGCCCGCCCGCCTTGACTCCCTCGCAGGCGAAACGTATAATCAAGTGGGCGTCGAGAGGCGACAACTGAAGGTGTGGGGCCGTAGCTCAGTTGGGAGAGCGCTTGAATGGCATTCAAGAGGCCAGGGGTTCGACTCCCCTCGGCTCCACCAAATTAAAAACGAGCTAAAGGCCGCAGAAGCGGCTATATGCCACGTTGGTATGCGGGAATTAGCGCTTGCGCCAGTAAATGGACGGTTTGATTTCGGGGGGCACAATTTGAGCAGGTCGTTCACGTACCCGTCCCCCTTGTCTGTAAGTCCCCATCTGCGGCCTCCAGGCGTTTTTCCACCGTTTGAAGGTGCGCGGATGTACTTTGGCCTCTTCGGCGCCCTGGTGTAGTAGTAGATTGTTTCCTTGCCCTTACATCACCTCCTTTCCTGGCGACGCTTGATTTTCCGCTCGGACGTGTTAAAATTGAACTTAGAGGCTCTCCCCCCGGTGTAAAAAGATAGAAGCTAATTCTATTTCCGGGTTGTCAGGTGGACAAATCTCCCATGATACCATATTGCATGAGTCCTTTTGCGCTCGGGCAAGCCAGTTCAACTCAAACAGAAAGGTGATGGTGCGATGGATCAGGTAATTGCCACAACGTTAATTATCCTTTTTGCCACTATCACTTTACTGGTTTTTGAGGTTGTTCGCATTGATATTGCCGCGCTGCTTTGCCTCCTTGCTCTCGGCTGGAGCGGAGTAATATCACCACAGGATGCTTTTTCCGGATTTTCCAGCAACGCGGTAATTACCATCATCGCTGTGATGATTCTCGGTTACGGCACCGTTAAAACAGGGTTGACGGATCGCTACTCAAAGCTGGTGCTGAACAAAGTTGGAGCAAACCGATCAAGACTGGTACCTACAATTTCATTTATATCCGGTTTACTGTCAGCTTTTGTGCAGAATGTCGGTGTGGCCGCTATTTTTCTTCCGGGCATTAAAAATCTGTCCAGGCGAAGTAAAGTGCCCGCTTCGGACCTAGTAATGCCGATCGGATTTGCTACCATTTTGGGAGGATCCATCAGCATGGTTGGCTCCGGCTCACTGATCGTGGTCAACGATTTGCTGCGCGGCGCTGGTTTGGAAGCATACCGTCTTTTCAGTGTGGCTCCTGTCGGGTTGGCCCTCTTGCTTTCTGGTATAGCATATTTTTTCTTCTTCGGCTCCGGTATCTTGCCCAAACGGTCAGAGCAATCTCCGTTTGTTTCCGATCAGGAAAAACTGATCAATGCTTTAAACCTGCCCAACCAGATTTGGCTTTACAAAATTCCTCCGGATAGCTCAATCATCGGCAAAACCACAGAACAATCCGGGGTTTGGGATCATTGCAATCTGCATATTCTGGGGCTATCCCAGGGCAAGGAACTACAATATGCTCCGTGGCGTGAAAACAGTTTCCAGGCAGGCCAGGAGCTGGCCATCTTAGGCTGTGAAGAGTCAATGTTGAAGTTCGCTGCCCGCTATGGCCTGATTCGGCAGGAGCAGGATTATCGTTTTACCGCCCTGAACGATCCCGAACAGGCCGGTTTTGCCGAGGTCATTGTACCGCACCGATCGGAGTTAGTCGGCCAGACTATCCGTCAGTATGGTTTTCGCAAACGCTATGCTGTTGAACCGGTAATTCTGTTCAGCAGGGGAGAGGAGATCAGAGGTGATTTTTCCGACCACCGGATTATTCCCGGCGATACTTTTATCGTACACGGCCTTTGGGAACACATCAGCGGTTTGAAAAGCGAACCCAATTTTGTTGTTACTACGTCCTTTGACGGTCAACACAAGAACCAGTCAAAAACCGGGGCTGCCGCTTTATCATTTCTCGGCGCCATCATCCTGGCCATGACCGGCGCTTCTATTGCCCTCTCCTTTTTCACCGGCGCCCTTGCCATGATTCTGCTCCGGGTAATTACTATTGAGGAAGCTTACCGTGCTATCGAATGGGAAGTGGTTTTCTTGCTAGCCGGGCTGTGGCCG
>DMHJ01000030.1:3238-6037 GCA_003449495.1 Clostridiales bacterium UBA8153 | reverse complement strand
CGTGCCCGGGTACCGGCGCTGCCGCTTCCCCGGCTGCCCTCCCTTCTGCCCGGCTCGGGCCGGAAGACCGGTGTTCCCGTTGAACACTACCACCTGCCGTCCTGCATACCCGGTCGACACTGACGCGCCCACCGCTTCGCGTCCTCCCGGCCGGTGCGGAGGGGCCCCTGAGCCGCCGTCAACGACCGGCGTCGCTGCACTTCCCACAGACTCCTGACGTAGGAGGTGGTGCTACCCGGTAAGGGTGGAACTGGAAGCGCATCGCAGGTCATGAGCATGCGGGCAGCTGAACGTCACACCGGGCCGGTCCCCGGCAGTGTTCCATGGTGCCGCCGCAGTGGCTGGGAGGTGCGGTAGCGTGAGCGTGTCCATATGCCTGGATGCGGGTCACGGCAGCCGAGACCCGGGGGCGATGGCTCGCGACCTGACGGAGAAGGAGCTAAACCTGGAGTTGGCCCGGCTGCTCCGGGACCGGCTGGAGGCTGAGGGAATCCGGGTGTTGATGACCAGGTCGGAACACCGCACGGCGACCCTGGCGGAGCGGGTGCGGGCGGTAGCCGGGACCCGGGCCCTGCTCTCCCTCGATCACAACGCCTCCGGTAACGCCGGTGCCCCGGGGCGTCGAAGTCTTCCGGAGCGTAAACCCCTTGTTCCTCGAGGCCAGCCAGGACCTGGCCGAAAGCCTCTACCGTGATTACCGGGAAGCCGTCCCGGAGCTGCCTGCCCGGGGCGTAAGGACCCGGACCCGCGGGTCTGACGGCCGGGACCGGTTCCACGTACTGAGGGAGTCCCCGGTCCCGGCAGTTCTCTTGGAGGGAGCGTTTCTGACCAACGCAGCTGATGCCGCCCTGCTGCGCTTGAAGGCTTTTGCCTGCGGCAGGCCCAGGGATTGGTCGACAGGCTCTTGGCTTGGCTCGGGGTTCAGGCTGCTTCCCTCTAGGCCTGGCGGGCGCGTGCTCTGGCAGCTGAAGACAGGCTCCGGCGGATAGCCGGGATCCTGGACAGCACAGTGCACCTCCCGCACCCGGTCCGGTCGTCACCTGCCACCGGTCCGGGGGCGGTGGGAGGGGCCCAGCTCCAGGACCCGCCCAAGTCGTGATGCGGGTCGACCCAGGCCGCCGCTGGCCCGGCCCGCGCCCTTCAAAGACCACCGGCCCTACCTGTGCTTAGCCGGCCTCGGCCCTTCGCTCACAAGCGGGGAGCGAATCCTTGGCGTAGTGGTACTCGCGGCACGCCTCGCAATCCCGGTGGCGCGCGCAGTCCGTGTTCTTGCAGTGGCAGATCTCTGGATGGCTCACCGGAGCACCTCCCCAGCTACATCACCGGCTTACCTGCGCCCCGGTAGACGGAAAGCCCGACCGGCCGGCTCCCATGCCCGGGGTCCCGGGTCACCCTATGGGAAAGTCGATGACGCCCATGCCCTCACGCCACTGGATGCGAGTGCCGTATGGCTCGGACAAAGCGGCCAGTCTGGCTATGATCTGCTCGGCCTCTTGCCCTTCGGCCAAGAGCGGCCTGCCCCGCTGCACCCGGGCCTTGCCATATCCCAGGGTGAGCGGGTATAGAAGGATGCGGGACAGGGCTCGGCCGGAGAACTCGCATACCGCCGCTACGCTCTGCCAGTACACCGGGTCGGCGGGGAAGCCTCGTTGGTCGCAGCCGGTGCGGGCATCATACAAGTCGGCCGGAGTGGCATCATGGCCCAGCCGGTAGCGGCCGTAGATATCGGCAGGCAGCCGCAACACCGTCTCGTTCTGGAAGACGAAATTCCCCAAGCTATAGAAGATGGGTCGTCCACGGTAGATTTCGATGCCGCGCAGAAGATGGGGGCCGTGACCCACCACCGCGTCGGCGCCTGCATCTATGCAGGCACGGGAGAAGGTCTCGGCGAATGCGGCCGGCCGTTCCCGGTCGGCCGGCGACTCGTGAGTGTGCAGGCTAAAGACTACCCAGTCGGCCTGGCGCCGGGCATCGGCCACCCACTTGGTATTTCCGGCCAGGTCTTCCTGGTTGGGCCGGGTGGTGATGCCCGGAGCTGCGCCTGCCATAAACTGGGTACCGAAGAACTCAAATTCCGTCTCGGCGGCGCCGGCAGCAGGCCACCAGGATTTGCGCTGGGCTTTGATCTCCTCGTAGCCTGCGTGCTCGCTTACGGACTTTAGCGCCGCCAGGGCCGGTTCACCTAAGGTGACGGTGGCCTGGTAGCGCAAGGGATTAAGACCCGGCCGTCCCGGCATGTCCGGCCGCTGTTCGCCGGCGCGTCCAAAGGAGGCAAAGGTCGAACAAGCGGACAGCAGTGCCACCCGGCCCTGGGGCACATCAAGATAGGCGGGGGACCTGGCTTCAGCCAGGTTGCGCCCAACGCCTGCGTGCACCATGTTGCGGAGGTCCAGCTCCCGGGAAGTGGCGAGGAGCCCCTCAATGCCGTAATCCAGAGCATGGTTGTTGGCCCGGGAGAACAGGTGAAACCCCATCCATTTGAGTTCGTCGGCCATGTAGGGCTCGGTGAGAGTGTAGGTTCCACCGCTCTCGGCGGCGGGGTATCCATCGCCGTGACTGAGGAGCACCTCCAGGTTGGTGAAGGATACATCGGCGGCCCGGACCAGATCCACCAGACGGCGGAACCGCTCCTCCGCATGGCAAGAGAGTGGCCGGGTGATGAGGGCATCCCCGGTCAGCAGGAGTCTGAGATCTCCCAGTTCGGATCGGTACACCACAACAACCTCCCTTTTCCCCATGGGTCGCATTTCGCCGGGTCCACTGCCAGATTCCTTCTCAAGGGCCGGTGACCGGCAAGCT
>DMHJ01000030.1:0-2792 GCA_003449495.1 Clostridiales bacterium UBA8153 | reverse complement strand
GCGCAGAGTTCCCTTTGGCCTGTTCCGCAGACCCGGTGGCAGCTGCCGCCCGCTAACGGCGTGACAGGCTCACCGTGCCCGTTACGGCGGTCAGGGTAAGGTTGGCCCCCCCTCCGGCCGCGGTGCCTTCAAACCTCCGGCCGTCCGAGGCGCGGAGCACCCACGGCCCCGGCCCCGGGCTGACGCTCCCGCTCACTACCGTGAGCGTGGCATCGATGCCCGCCGCTGCCGGGACTTCCGCCGCCACGGTACCGGCGGTCACGGTCAGTTCGTAGCTGCCACCGGGCACCGGCGTAAAACGGGCGATGGCGACGCCGGTGACCAGCTTGACGGTGACTTTGCGTACGGGTGCCTCGATATCCAGGTCCACTCGACCTGTAACTACAGTGACGGTGACGGAGTCGAAGACGCCGCGCAGGTCCACTTCGCTGGTGACCGTTTCGACCGTGACGCCAAACCCCTCGGGCACCCGTACCCGGTAATCCACCGAGCTGTAGCTGGGCCAGCGGCGGCTGGGTTCGGTGGTCACCACCACGGCATCGGCGCCCGCCTCCACTTGCACTTGTATGGCGTCTAAGGCCTGGCGGGCCTGGTCGGCCGTGCCCCAAGCCCGCTTCACGGCCGTTACCTCCACTTGCCCGGGGGTACGCGATGACTCCACGCTCACGCGGCCGGTCACATTGGCCAGTACCAGAGCCCGGGCGGTGCCCACCGGCACCGTAGAGGTGAACGACCGGGTATGCTCAGTTCCCGGTCTGCCGTAACCCAACCATGTAGTACTCACCGCTACCCGGCGCGGTAGCACGTTTTCCGCCCGGACAAGGAACCATGGCAGGAGGCCGCCGTAGCTAACGCCGAGCAGTACGGCCGTGACCAGCAGGGTAAGGAGAACTACACCCGGCCACCCCTTGAGTGATCTCATAACAGCACCCTCCTCGAATTTCGGCTAGACGTTACTGGGCTGGTCCGGCAACCCCGGGTTCCCAGGGAGCGAAGGGATGGGAACCGGAGGCTTCCTCCCAAACCTGGACAGCATGACGGCCCCGGTACCTACCAAAGACAGTCCCAAGGACACCACCTGGCCCACCAGCGGAATGCCGGTAACGATGGCGAGGATCACCGCCCCCACCATGAGGGGCCAAGCCGGGTTGATGGCCGCGGAATCCCGCCCCCGGCCGACGATGCGGCTACCCAGAAACAGGCATAGACCCGCATAGCCCATTAGACCCACGATAGCAAGGGCCAGCAGTAGGCCCAGGGCAATGGGTATGCCGATGATGGTGATGGCGGACAGGAACATGGATGGTATCATCAAGGCAAAGGTGGCCAGACCCCAGAGGGCACAGTGGGCGGGTTCTGCCTGAATGGTACCGGCAACCAACTGCAACGGGCGCGGTGCCACGGCCAGGACTACCAAGGCCAAGGCCAAGAGACCGGCCAGATAGAAGATGCGGAGGGGCCCGCCTACCCCCAAACCTACCGGCAGGCGTAGGGAGGGCCACCCGGGCGCGTTCCCGGTGCCGGTGACGATAGCCAAAACCCGGGAATGGCCAGGGAGTAGCTCTGAGCGGGGGGTCCGGAAGCTCCCGCCGCCGGCCAGCCCCGGCCCGGCCATGGTTGCTGGGTGGAGGGCAGGCACCTCTGTCCCGGTGAACACGACGCTACCGGTAACGGTCCCGTGGACGATAACATGGCCGGGCGCGCCGGGGTCCGCGGTGATGGTAGCGGCAGCGGGCGGTAGCGGTGGCACCAAGCGGTAGCTCGCTACCGCGGCCGGCGCTATGACCAGGGTGGCCAGGACGACGCCGGTACCCCATGCCAACCTTACCCTTCTTCGCACTGGTGAGCACCATTCCTTTCCCTGGAGGCTCTTCCGATCCCCCGATCGGTGGAGGTGGCAGGTCTCCGCTGGGAAGGCCCGGTATGCGCCGATCTCCGGTATACCGGCTTCTTCCTGGCGGGCCCGACCGTAGCACCGCCCGGCTCCGGCCCACGCCCAGGGCTAGGCATTGCCGGCAGCTCTACCGTCCTCCCAGTAGGCGAGGAAGCGGGCAACCGCCCAAGTCTGAAGCAATGCCAGCACTAGTCCAGCGGCCAGTAGCCCCGGGGCCGGGACTCTCGACACCACGGCATGCGCCCCGGCCAGCGCGGTCTCCACGGCCGACCACCGGGCCAGCCACCCCGCGGGCGTCTGGCTAAGCCAGCGTGTCAGAGCCGGCGGCGGGGTGATGACGCCGGCCAGGGTCAGCCTCCACAGCCACAGCCTGGCCAGAAGGGAAAGCACCACGGTTCCCGCGGCTAGTGCCGCTATCCCGCCGGCCGGCGCCACCACCCAGGTCCACCTGCGAGCTCCGTTGGAGAGGGCCGGGCGAGAGCGGCCCACCGGCTCGCCTGCCACCGCGGCCAGGATGGTTCCGGTAAGGTCCGGGGTAGGGGCGTCTAGGACCGCTTGCGTTACCGCTTGGTCCAAAGCCCGTACGGCCGCCAACTCCCCGGCGCAACCGGGGCATCCCGCCACATGGGCCTCGATGTCTCTCTGCACCCGGGCCGGGGCCGCCCCTTCCAGGTAGGCCCAGAGCCACTTTCGGGCGATGCTGCACTTCACGTCAGCGTTCCCCCTCCCTTGCCAGGTAGTCGGCCAGTGCCTGCTGGAGCAGGCGCCTGGCCCGGTACATGCGGTTCTTGACCACGGTGAGAGGTAGACCAAGCGTGGTCGCCATCTCCTGGTAGCTCAGCGCCTCCCCGTGCCTCAGGGCTACCAGGATCCGGTACTGGGGCGGCAACTTGCGTAT
>DMHJ01000029.1 GCA_003449495.1 Clostridiales bacterium UBA8153 | reverse complement strand
CAGCCTTGGGAACCCTGGGCACAGCCATCACCACGGTCTCCACCGAGCGCGCCAGGCTGGGTGCCTTCCAGAACCGGTTGGAGAGCACCATCGCCAACCTGGCCTCGGCGGAGGAGAACATCACCGCGGCCGAATCCCGCATCCGTGACGCCGACATGGCCCTGGAGATGGCGACCTTCACCAGGCACCAGATCCTGCTGCAGTCGGGCACGGCCATGCTGGCCCAGGCCAACATGAAGCCCCAGACCGTACTCCAGCTCTTGGGCTAGGCGGGTAAGTTAAACTTTCCATGAACGTAAACGGGGGGCCGGCCGCAATTGGGGCCGGCCCCCGCTGGTGAGAGAGGAGGCGGCGGCAGTGGGCATCCGGGTCATTGAGGTGAAGAAGTCCGGCGGCTGGGAGCACCTCCCCGCCTACCCGGCCGGCCAGCGCCAGGCCGTTGCTCCCCCGGGTAAGGCCGGGGACGAGGCCGGCGGTGACCGCGAGCGCCTGCAGCAGGCGGTGACCATGGCCAACCAGCTGGTAAGCGAAGAAATGCGCCGCCTGAGTTTTGATGTCCATGAAGAGACGGACCGTATGGTCGTGCGGGTCATCGACCTGGATACCAACGAGGTAATCAGGCAGATCCCGCCGGAACAGGTGCTGGCCAGCTTGGTAGAGCTGCGCCGGTTTGTCGGCCTGCTTTTGGACCGTTTGACCTAAGGAGGGTGCGTCCGTGGGCAGCCTGCCAGTATCGGGCCTGGTCTCGGGATTGGACACCGACACGCTGATCCAGCGGCTGATGGCCCTGGAACGGCGGCCCCTAAGGGCGATTGAACAGCAGAGGGAGCGTCTGGGCACCCGGTCGGCGGCCTGGCGTGACGTAAACGGCAGGCTGCAGAACCTTCTAGGACGGGCCGAGGCCTTGCAGAGGGCCTCCGCTTTCAACCAACGGACGGTGACGGTGGAAAACACCGGCATCGCCCGGGTAACGGCGGCCTCCGGTGCTCCCGAAGGCACCCATAGCCTGGAGGTCATCCAGCTGGCGCAGGCCCACTCCATACGCTCCCATGCTTTTACCCATGACACGGCGGCCCGGGGGCTTGCCGGTACGGTGAGCATCAACGGGAGGACCCTGGCCGTGCAGGCCGGCGATTCGCTTCAGAGCATGGCCCACCTCATCAACCAGCTGGGCGCCGGGGTGCGGGCGTCGGTGGTCCGGGCCCAGGAAGGCCAGCATCACCTGCTCCTGCACGCAAATGCTACCGGAACAGCTTCTGCCATCCAACTGGTGGACGGCGGCGGTGTCCTGGCCGGGCTGGGCCTCCTCATCAACGACCCGGCCACCGGCACCTTGGTCGCCAACACTTTGACCGCGGCCCGGGACGCCCAGTTCCGCCTCAACGGCTTTACCATGATGCGCCCATCCAACCAAGTGTCCGACGCCATGGCCGGGCTGGACTTCAGGTTGTTAGCGCCCGGGGCAACCAACGTTTCTGTGGGCCAGGATGTTGACACCGTGGTGGGCCTGGCCAGAGACTTCGTGGCCCAATTTAACTCCACCCTGGAGTTCATCCGCCAGCAGCTGGGTGCCAACGGCACCCTGCGTGGGGACAGCACCCTGCGGGCGTTGGCCGGGCGGTTCACCAGCCTGGTGTTCGAGCCGGTACCCGGCGCCACCGGGCTTACCCGGGCTGCGGAGGCCGGCCTGAGTACCGGCGCCTTCGGCACCGCCCAGGCCGGTCAGCTGCTGCTCAACGAAAGCACGCTACGGGCCCGGCTGGCCGAGGCCCCGCTGGCGGTGGGGGCCCTGTTTGGAGCCTTCCCGGTGAACGTGGCCCGGCCCGCGGCGGGGGCCACCGCCACCGCCAGCAGCCAGCTGGCGGGAGACCAGTTTGCACCGGCCAACGTCATCAACGGCATCACCGGCTCCGCGCTCTGGGGGACCACCGGCGGTGGCTGGAGCGACGGTACGGCCGGGGTGTTTCCGGACACCTTGGAGATCCAATTCGGTCAGGCCCGGGTCATCGACAGCGTGGCCATCCACACCCTCGATTCCGCCACCATGCCCGCTGCCACCCACGGGGTGCGCAACTGGCGGCTGGAGTTTCACGACGGCACCGCCTGGCGCCAGCTGGATGCGGTAACCGGCAATACTGCCGGGGTGCACACCCACCGCTTCGCGCCGGTGAGTGCCACGGGCATCCGGGTGCTGGTAGACGCAGCCAACGGCGCCAATGACCACGCGCGTCTAGTTGAGGTAGAGGCCTTTGCCCAGAACCAAGGTATCGCCAGGCGAATCGCCAATGCCTGCCAGGGCGTGGTCAGGGCTCCCGATGGCGTGGCCGGCCAGAGGCAGCAGAGCATCGACCGGGAAAAGCTGCGCCTGGACCGGCAGATCCAAGAGTGGGAACGACGCCTGGAACGAAGGGAGGCCCTTTTGCGGCAGCAGTTCATCACCATGGAGCGGGCCCTGGGGCTGATGCAGAGCCAGCGCATGTGGCTGGATCAGCAGCTTAACCAATTGGCGCCCAGGACAAGGTAGCACTTAGGGGGGGCAGTACCGTGCAGGCTCATCCATACCGGACTTATCGCCAGCTGCAGGTGGAGACGGCCAGTCCCGTCCAGCTGGTGATCATGACCTATGACTTCGCCCTCAGAACCGTGAAGCAAGCGGCCGCCGCCTTAGAAGGGGGCGACGCCCGCCAAGCCCACCACAGCCTTTTGCAGGCCCAGGCCACGGTGGAGGCCCTGCAGGAGGCCTTGGACAGTTCGGCCGGGGACGTGTCCATCGAGCTTTACCGTCTGTATGACTACATCCACGACCTGCTGGTCCAGGCCAACGTCAGGAA
>DMHJ01000019.1 GCA_003449495.1 Clostridiales bacterium UBA8153 | reverse complement strand
GGAAGTCGTACCTGCCGGCGAGCACCGCGGGGAGGTGCTGTTCCGACCGGCCGAGTAAGTCTTCGGCCGGCGTTGGCAGGAGTCTGCCGCGCCAGCTGGCAGGACCGGGCGTAGCCGGGAGAAGGCGGGCCGTGGGCCAGCACTCCGGTGCACCGCTTGGCCAGGCGTGCCAACTCTTCCGACTCCCGGCGGTCGGTGGGGGTACCCGCCCATATCACGGCTGGTTTGTTGTCGAGCAGGAAGTTGACCAGCTCCCGGGCCCAGGCTTGCTCAACCAGGAGGGCGAGCTCCCGGAGGTGATGGGTGTGGCGATGCCCGTCATAGGCAAAGGCGGGACCCCAGGCAGTGTGCACCGCCGGGCCGGAAGGTCCGGGCAGCACGTCCATATGCTCCCGGGCCGGGCGCCCGCACCGCGAAGGAGTATAGGGTAGCGGTGGCGGTACCCGCGGTATGGAGCCTGGGGAGCCGGTGCCAGGCAGTTCACCACAGCGGCCTGGCGCCAACGGGCGGGGTACACGTTGGAGCACAAGGCGAAGTGGCCGGAATCGGCATCGTCAAGGCGGACCAATGGTTCCTGTCAAGGAAGCTAGGTTCCGCCTGTGGAGCGGCCAAGGATATCTCTGCCGGGATGAGCCCTCTTACGTGTGCGCATAGTGTGGTGTAAGCGTGGACCGGAGCTGAACGCGGCCACAAATTTGGGCAACCTGGCCGCCAATCTGGCGGTTACAGCCGGTGGAGTCTGGGTAAGACCCGGCTGGTCGGGCAGCGGGCGTAGAAGCAGGAACCGAACGCCTGCTAGGAGGGTGTCCTAGCTGGGTGAGTGTGGGAGACCGGTGGTCCTTGCTTCCTCTTCACAGGTAACCGGGCGTCGCCCGGTGATGTCTACTACCGGTGCTCTCTCTCTGCCGCCCGCGGGCACCGTCCAATCGCTCCCGGGACATGACCGCCCCGGTGACCGCCGGCTTTACCGCCGACTCGGCCCTTCAACCCCCTACACCGGTACGTAGAGATATCTGGGCCGATCCCGGCAAGGTCGGCCACTGCGGGTCGGCCCAGGCTATCGCGCGGGCCGCATGGGGTTGCGCGCGGGGTCGCCCCCGGCCGGGGCGCGAGGGTCAATGGCGCCGCTATGCAGGACGGCGCTCAGCTCCATGGTGGCCAAGTCCTGGCCCTGGTGTACCAGACGAATGCCGGTAAAGGTCAGGAGCCGGGGTTCTGCCTCCAGGCCGGACAGGAAAGCGAGTAGTCGGTCATAGGCCCCGAAGGCTTCGATGCTCACCTGGCCACCGGCTTCCGGGGTCACGTTCTGCAGCATGGTGCCGCGTAGCATCACCCGGCTTTCCCTGGCCGCCTCCTCCAGCTGTTCCAGAAAACGCGGGAGGGGGGTACCTGCTGCGGCCGCCTCTGCCTCTGCGACCGCAGCCTCAAGCTCCGCTACCATGCCCGCCAGTTCCGGTGCCCGGTTCTCCCAGGGGAGGAGGATGGCCAGCTCGAGTTGCAACGAGGCCACGTCGAGCTGCAGTTCCTGCCTCCTGGTGATCAGGGGGTCATACACGTAACGGAAGCCATAGACGGCCACCAGCAGGCCGGCCAAGATGGCGATGAGCACTTTCTCGCGGGTAGATAGCCTGCTCATTTCGGCACCGTCCCTTGCCGGAGCTGGGCGGTAAGCTCGAAACGGTGACGACCCGTCTCCTGGTAGAGGAAGCGCAGCCGGGGGTGGGTGAAGTGTTCGGAGGCCGCCAAGGCCCGCAGGAGAGCCGCGGCCTCGGCGTACGAGGCCAGGTACCCTCGCACGGCCAGTCGCTCCCGGTCGAGGGAGATGTCACTCAAGACCGTTCCCCCCGGCAGTAGTGCGGCTAGTTCCGAAAGGTAGGAAGTGAATCTGGTGGCTCGGTCCCGGGTCTGCAGCAACTCTTGGAGCGTGCCTAGTCTTGCGGTGAGGGCTTCATGGCTATTTACCAGTTCAGAGACGAGTGCCAGCCGGTCGAGGTGTTGCCCTAGTTCCGCCTTGGTGCGTTCCAGCCTGGCTACTCCCGCCCGTAACTGGTGCCAGTACCAAGCGCCGGGGCCCAGTATGAGCACCCCGACGAGGAGGACCACCATCCACTTATGCCGCCGGGTGACGATCCGGCGCGCCCCTTTGGGCAAGAGGTCAATTTTGACCCGGACTATCGGATCCTTCTTAACAAGCCTTCGTCGACGATATGCCCTACCGCCACGCTCAACTTTGGACAAGGCTATCGTATCCTTCCTAGAGCCAATCCCACGGCCACCCCTAGCACCGGGCCGATGGCGTTCAGCTGGTCTTTGTCGAAGGGTCCGGCTAAATGCTTGAGCGGGTTGCCCAGCTCCACCTTGAACTCTTTACCAACGCGGTTTACCGCCTCACTCACAAACTGGCCCAGCTGGGGCACGATGCCTTCGAGTAGAGCGCCCCCTCCGACCATCGCCACGTAATCCAAGAGCTGGTCGCGATGCTCTGCCAGGTAGAAGTTGAGAGTCCTGGTCACTTCGGAAAACAGGCGGTCGCGTACTGGCAGAAGATAGCCTGAGATTTCCCGGTCTTCCAGGTCGAGACCGGTCCGCAGTTTGGCGGCTTCGGCCTGGTAGTAGTCGACGCGCATGCCCGCCATGATGGCCCGGGTCAGGTGGTTGCCCCCCACAGGCAACACCCGGATGGCCTGCAGGACTCCCTGGTGGAAAATGCTGAGGTTGGTGGCCCCGGCTCCCAGGTCGAGCAAGGCCGTGGTACCGGTGGCCGCATCCGGCGTGGCCAGCAGTACGCTCCGGAACACCGCCAATGCCTCCATATCCAGGCCGTCCGGGAAGACCCCGGCTTCGCGCACGTGGCCGAGGAACTGGAAAACCGGCTGTTTGGGCACGGCAACTACAGCTACCCGTACCGGGTCGCCGGGCTTGACACTGGGGAGGACCCAGTGGTCCACCAAAGCTTCCTCGTAGGGCAGCTGAAAGAACCGATTGAACTGCCAGCGGACGGCGTGTTGGACCTCATGCCTGGGCATGGGGGGGAACTCCACGTGACGGAAGAGAAGATTCTGCCCGGTGATGGTGGTTACCGCCCGCCGGCGGCGGAAGCGCCCGGCTTTCCACGCGTCGCGCAGGGCCTGATGCAAGTCGTCCGGCCTATTCACTACGCCACCCTCGACCGCTCCCCGGGGGGTAGGGGACAGCTGGTAGCGAACCAGCCTGGGCGGGTTGCCCCTCCGCATTTCTACGATCTTGATCTGGGCACTGCCGATATCCAGTGCTACCGCAGCGCGGCCCACCATGACCGAGGCCCATCCTCCTAGTTGAGTCGCCAGGACAGCTCAGGTCGTCCGCCATGACGTATGCGATCAGAGGGCTCTCTCTGCTCACCGTGGCCGGGCGAACCACTCTACCACCGTGACCAGGGTGTGACCGGGCGGCAATGCCGCGAGGTCTTGCCGTATGTCCAGGTCACCGCGTAGTTCTAGCCCTCCGGCCACCACGGATCCGTTCACCGTCAGGTCGCGAATACCTGCTATGGTACCTGCCGCATAGAGGAGCCCGTCCAACGCTACATCCCGGGAGGCCCCGGTGGTGGTGATGTTCCCGGTTACCAGGATGGCCACCGGACCCGGCACCGGCTTTACGTCGTCTTGGAGTTCAAGGTCTCCGATGACCACCAAGATGCCGCTACCCTGGATCCCGTCTTTCAGGCGCAAGGTGTGAGTCTCGGAGGTGCGTTCCCAGTAAACGATATTCCCGCTCTCCAGGAGCAGGGGATGATCCAGGTCGGCCACGCCCGACCCTCCCCGCACCCGGGTACCGGCGAGGGGGGTGCCCTGCTCACGATAGGCGAAGATGATGAAGGGATCGGGCAGCTGGAAACCGTTCTGATGGACAGAATAGTTGATACCTGCCACCAGGTGCGTGCGATTATCCGGGTCATTCAAGATGGCGCCGTCGATAACCCCACCTAGGGATAGATGGCCACTGGTCACGCGCACCCGGGGGGCATGTACGTGATGGTCGCTCTCCAAGTTGCCGCCAAGCCGCACGTTGCCTACAAAGGTCAAGTTCGCGTTCTTGTCGCCGGTGAGCGTACCACCCGCCCAGAGCCCGTATTGGAGGAAATGGTCAAGTGTCTGCACCAACACCCGGGCCTGCACGGTCTGGGTCACCTCGCGCGCGCGACCTTCAGACCGGATCAGGTAGTGACCGCCGGCATCGGGTCCACTGATGGTCGTGGCGTAGGTGCCCAGCTCCGGAAAACTGCCGGCGGTGTGGGGAATCCTGCCCAGAGAGGCACGTCCCTCCCTCCGTAGCGCGGCCATGGAGTGGGCGATACCGGCCTCGGCCAGGAAAAAAGCTTGTACGGAATGGCTCTGGCGGTGGGCCAACGCATATTCATTCAGGCTCACCGACAAGGCCGTGACCCCAAAGAGCATGAGCACGGCGATGACCATGAGCATGAAGACCAAGATGCCGCCTTCCTGACGCCGCAGTGTTCTCACACCCCTTGACGCACGACCTGGTACCTCATCCATCAGCGGGGAATGTGCACCAGCGTTAGGCGGATGGTGTCCCAGCGCAAGGTCGCCGCGGCCATGGCCGCGTTTCCCGTTTCTAAGCTGGCGATGATCTGGAGCGTGATAATAGTATTAACGTCCACGACCAGGCCCTGGTATGGCCCTGACGCCTCCGCCCATTCTCCAACGGAATACCCGGACCGTTCCGGGATCAGTGCGACCGGCCCGGCAGGAGTCACCAGTACAGCCCTCCAAGAGGCCTCCTCCCCGGTGTACCATTCCGCCACCCGCCACCATAGTGCCAGCTGGGCCCCGACCACCCGGGTGCCTGCCGGCACGCCTAGGGTGGCCAAGCTGCCTGTCCACTGCCAGGTGATGTTGGCATCCCGGCCCCGGTTCCGCCCACTCACCCTTCCCTGGAGGCTGCCCGGCGGAAACCCATCGGCAAGAGCCACTTCCGCCACGGCGGGAGGCCGGACGGAAGCGGACCAGCCGGCAGCATCCCCATCGAAGGTCCAAAGCCTGGTCACGGTGGCGGAGCCGGCCGCGACGGTAGGCTGCCGTAACGCGATCCGGTTAGTCAGAGTGACGGGCAGTCCGGCTCCGGCTTCAAAGATCCCTGAAGGTCCCACACTGGTCAGGCTGATGGTAACGGTGCGCAGAGCGGGGTCGAGCGAGAAGCCGGCCGTCTGCACATGGCGGCTGAGGACGAGCCCGGCCTCTGTCTGGATGGTCTCTCCCACCAGCGCAAAAGAAAAGGTGCTAAACGTCCCGGTGCCGGTATCCCAG
>DMHJ01000014.1 GCA_003449495.1 Clostridiales bacterium UBA8153 | reverse complement strand
TGGTGGTGAGGGGGGACGGTCTGGAGGAAACCGCGGAGCTGGCCCGTCAAGTGGCGGCCACCCACCCGGAGCTGGTGCTGGACACCGGGGCCGCGGGCGTCCTGCCGGCCATCACCGGCCTTACCCACATCCGCCGCCTGGCCATCAAGCAGCGCTTCCGGCCGCTGGGCTACCCGGCCCTGGCCTTTACCCGCGCGGCCGATCCCGGGGACGAAATGGTGGAAGCCGCGGCGCTGCTGGCCAAGTACGCCGCCGTGGTGGTGGTAAGGTCCATGGAGGCAGCCGGCCTACTAGCCCTGCTGACCTGGAGGGAGAACCTATATACCGACCCGCAAAAGCCCATTCAGGTCAAATCCCAGCTCTACGAGGTGGGCCAGGTGACTCCCGCTTCGCCCGTGTACGTGACCACCAATTTCTCCCTGACCTATTTCAGCGTGGCCGGGGAGGTCCAAGCTTCCCAGATTCCCGGCTACATCCTGGTAGTGGATACCGGCGGCACTTCGGTCCTCACGGCCTGGGCCGCCGGCAAGCTGACGCCTGAGTCCATCGCCGCCATGGTGCGGGAGAGCAACCTCGCGGACAAGGTGAACCACCGCCGCCTGGTGTTGCCGGGGCACGTGGCCGTGCTCAGCGGGCGCCTGCAGGAGCTTAGCGGCTGGCAGGTGCTGGTGGGGCCCCGGGAAGCCGCGGGCATTCCCGCCTTCGCCAAGACAAAGTTTGCCTGATCCATCAAGGAGGGTAGGCCGTGGAGCTTAGCTCGGTCCGGCTGCATCCCGGCGGGCGGCAGGCCCGGGTCCCCCGGGGCACCACGCTGCTGGCCGCCGCGGGGTTGGCCGGAGTGGAGCTGAGAAGCGGCTGCGGCGGCCTGGGTACCTGCCTCCAATGCATGGTGCAGGTCAAGGAAGGCCGCGTCCTCCCTGAGTCCGGCCGCCCGGCGCCGGAGACGGCCGCCGGCTGGGTGCTGGCCTGCCAGGCCCGGGTGGACGGCGACGTTGCGGTGGTGATACCCGAGAGCTCGCGCCTGGGAGAACACCGGGTGCTGTTGGACACCGGTGTTGCCCCAGCGGGCATTACCTGCGGACTTCCGGTCCCGGGCTATGCGCCCCGCTGCCGGCGGCTGCAGCTGAGCCTGGAGCCTCCCACCTTGCAGGACAGCGCCGACGACTGGACCCGCCTGGGCAATCGCTTGCGCCGGGAGGTAGCCGGGCAGGCCCTCACGGTGGGGCCGGGAGCCCTCAGGCAACTGGCACCGGCGTTGCGCGAGGGGGACTGGCAGGTCACCGTGACCTGGGTTGAACTGGACGACCGGGCGGAAGTGGTGCAGGTTTCCCCCGGACATCACGCCCTTCCTGCCCTAGGGCTGGCCGTGGACATCGGTACCACCACAGTCGTGGTGCACCTGGTGGATCTGCTCTCCGGCGCCGTCGTAGACCGGGAAGGCAGCTACAACCGCCAGTCCCGCTACGGCGATGATGTGATCACCCGCATCATCTACGCCGCCGGAGAAGACCGGGGCCTGGCCTGTCTGCAAGAGGCGGTGCTGGAGACCATTAACGGCAACCTGGCCCGCCTGGCGGAGAGAAACCGCATCGACCCGGCCGAGATCGTGCTGGCGGCCGTGGCCGGCAACACCACCATGGCCCACCTGTTCTGGGGCCTTGACCCGCGGCAGATCCGGCTGGAGCCGTACATCCCTGCCGCCTGCCATTTCCCGCCCGCGCGGGCCCGGGAATTGGGCCTGGGCATCCGGCCGGACGCCTGGGTGCTCACCCTGCCCGCCGTAGCCTCCTATGTGGGCGGGGATATCGTGGCGGGCCTATTGTACGCCGGGCTCACCGCCCAGGATGAGGTCTGCCTCTTGATCGACATCGGCACCAACGGCGAAATGGTGCTGGGCAACCGGGAATGGCAGGTGGCCTGTGCCTGCTCGGCCGGTCCCGCCTTCGAAGGCGGCGGCATCGGCTGCGGGACCCGGGCCATGCCCGGCGCCATCGAGCGCGTGCGCGTGGACGCGGTCACCGGGGAAGTGACGGTAGGCCTCATTGCGGGCGCTCCTCCCCTGGGAGTGTGCGGTTCCGGCCTCATCGACGCCCTGGCCGCCCTGCGGGGGGCCGGGGTTATCGACCGGGCGGGCCGGTTCCGGCCGGAGGGCGGCGCGCCCGGGTTGCGCCGGGGGGAGCTGGGGCCCGAGCTGGTATTGGTGCCGGCGGAAGCTTCCGGCTCGGGCCGGGACCTGGTCATCGGCGAAACCGACATCGAAAGCTTGCTCCGGGCCAAGGCGGCGGTGTTCGCAGGCATCCGCACCCTGCTACGGGCGGTGGAATTCGACCTCGGACAGGTGTTTCGCATCTACATTGCCGGGGGCTTCGGCAACTACCTGAACGTGCCGGGGGCCGTCGCCATCGGCCTATTGCCCGACCTGCCCGCAGAGAAGTACGTATTCCTGGGGAACACCTCGGTGCAGGGCGCACGGTTGGTCCTGCTCTCGAAGGAAGCCGGGGAGGAGGCGTCGGCCCTGGCGCGGAACGTAACGTATCTGGAGCTTTCGGCGGACGTCCGGTTCATGGAGGAGTTCCAAGCCGGGCTGTTTCTGCCCCACACTAACTTGTCGTGGTTTCCCTCGGTGCGGGACTGAGAGGAGGCACAAGATGCCCTTACACCTGGCCGTGGCGGGCAAGGGTGGGACCGGCAAGACCACCTTGGCCGCCCTGATCGTGCGCTATCTGGTGGAGCGGGGGAAGGGGCCGGTGCTGGCGGTGGACGCCGATCCCAACGCCAACCTCAACGAGGCCATGGGCTTAGAGGTGACGGGCACCATTGCCGACCTTTTGGCGAGTATGAAGGACGGTTACAGCGTCCCCCCGGGCATGACCAAAGATATGTACATCGAGTACCGGCTCAACGCCGCGCTCACCGAGGGTGAAGCTGTGGATTTATTGGTGATGGGCGGCCCGGAAGGCCCCGGCTGCTACTGCTTTCCCAACGACGTGCTCAAGCGCTACGTGCAGCGGCTGTCCGCCAACTACCGCTATCTGGTCATGGACAATGAGGCCGGGTTGGAGCACCTGAGCCGGCGCATCGCCCAGGACGTGGACGTGTTTTTGGTGACCAGCGATGCCACCGCCCGGGGCGTCCGCTCGGCCGGACGGGTGAAAGCCCTGATCGATGCTTTGTCTACCCGGGTGGGACGCATGTACCTGGTGCTCACCCGGGCCGGGGCCGGGGACGAGCGCCAGCTCCGGGAGGAGATCGAGCGGACCGGCCTGGAACTTGCCGGCATCATCCCGGCGGATCCCCTGGTTTCCCAGTACGATCTGGAAGGCCGGCCCCTGTCCGGCCTCCCGGCCGGAGCCGCGGCGGTGCGGGCCGTGGAGCAGCTGTGCGACCGGGTGCTGGCCTAACGGCGACCGGCAGGAAGGGTTAGCGGATGGAACTGGTCAAGGAACGCTACCCGGGATGTATCGGGGAAGTGGTGTTAGGGGCCACCGCCGCCCAGGGCGGCACCCGCGGCCACCTGCTGCGGGTGGGTGGGGATGCCGCCATGCCGTTTCTCCGCTTTGAGGGAGTTATCCCCCACCGCCCGCTGGTGGCCATGGAAGTGGTGGACCGGGTGCCGGAATGGCCGCCGCCGCTAAGGGAAGCCCTCGGTCCGGACCTGGCCCCTTCCGCCTGGGCCCGCCGGTGCGTGGAGGAGTGGGGGGCCGATCTAGTCTGCCTGCGCCTGCAGTCGGGAGACCCGGAGCTGGGCGATGCCGCGCCCGGGGAGTGCGCCGCCACGGGGCAGGGGGAA